>RKSA01000243.1 GCA_007571115.1 Gammaproteobacteria bacterium | reverse complement strand
CCGTTGGCGCTACCCCGTCGATCCTTCCGCCCGATGGCCCGGTCAGGCCCGGTCAATCCGGGGGCGTGGCGAGTTCGGTTTTCACTTCGTCGAGGATGCGCGCGGCTTCGCTGCCGCGGATGCGGGCGATGTCGTCCTGGTATTTGAGCAAGGTGCCGAGGGTGTCGTCGATGGTGGCGCTGTCGAGGGCGACCTGGTCGAGCTGCAAGAGCGACTGGGCCCAGTCGAGGGTTTCGGCGACTCCGGGGAGCTTGTACAAGTCCTGCTCGCGCAGGCGTTGCACGAAGGCGACCACGTGGCGGCGCAAGGTCGCATCGAGCCCTGGCAGGCGCGCCTGGATGATTCGCAGCTCGCGCTCGGCGTCGGGATAATCGACCCAGTGGTACAGACAGCGCCGTTTCAGCGCGTCGTGGATTTCCCGGGTGCGATTCGAGGTGATCACCACGAGAGGCGCTTCGCTCGCGGCGACCGTGCCGATTTCGGGGATGGAAACCTGGAAGTCGGAAAGCAGCTCGAGCAGGTAGGCCTCGAAGGGCTCGTCGGCGCGGTCGAGCTCGTCGATCAGTAGCACCGGGGCGCCTCGCTCATCCTCGCGCAAGGCCTGGAGCAAGGGCCGTTCGAGCAGGAAGTCGGCGGCGAACACATCGGCTGCCAGGGAGCTCCGGTCAACCTCCCCAGAAGCTTCGGCGAGGCGGATCTCGATCATCTGCCGGGCATAGTTCCACTCATAGACGGCCGAGGAAACGTCGAGCCCTTCGTAGCATTGCAAGCGGATCAGGCGGCGATCGAGGCCCGCCGCGAGCACCTTGGCGATTTCGGTCTTGCCGACTCCAGCCTCGCCTTCGAGAAACAGCGGGCGGCCCATGCGCAAGGAGAGGAACAGCGTCGTCGCGAGCGAGCGGTCGGCGATGTAGTTGCGCTCGCCGAGCAGGCGCTGCATGTCCTCGATGCTCTCCACAACCGCGCTGCTGGCCACGGTCGCGCTCGTCGATGCGGCTGGCATCGATCAGACGCAGGCCGCCACCGCTCGCTGCGCCATGACCTTGACGAGATGGGCGCGATACTCCGCACTGGCATGGATATCGGCGTTCATGCGTTCCACCGGCGCCCGGAAATCGTCAAGCGCTGCGGCATTGCAGGCGCCTTGCAAGGCTTCTTCGAGCCGATGGGCGCGATGCGCACAAGCCGTGGCGCCAGTTACCGCGACCCGGGGGCCGGGGGCGGTTCTGGCGACGAACACGCCGACGATCGCATAGCGCGAAGCCGGGTTCTCGAACTTCATGTACGCCGCCGCCTCGGGGCGAGGGAAATCGACTGCAACGATGAGCTCGTCCTCTTCCAGGGCGGTTTCGAACATGCCGGTGAAAAAATCCTCGCCAGCGATTTCGCGCTGGTTGGTCCGCACCGTCGCTCCGAGCGCGATCACCGCTGCGGGGTAGTCCGCCGCGGGGTCGTTGTTGGCGATCGAGCCGCCAAGCGTGCCCCGGTTGCGCACCGCAGGGTCGCCAATATTGCCAGCGAGCGCTGCGAGGGCGGGAATCGCTTCGCGGACCTCTGTCGAAGCCGCCACGTCGGCATGGGCGGTCATCGCGCCGATGGTGACGATATTGCCATTGACGACGATCCCCTCGAGCTCGGCGATGCCACCGAGATCGATCATGTCGGAAGGGCTCGCCAGGCGATGCTTCATGGTCGGCAGCAAGGTCTGCCCGCCTGCCACGAACTTGCCATCGACGGCGCGAGTGATGAGTGCGGCGGCTTCGGCGACCGAAGCAGGCCGGTGATAGGAAAATTCGTACATTGCTGTCTCCTCCCTCGTTCGCTCAGCGGGCGGCCTGGCACGCTCGCCAGACGGTTTCCGGCGTCGCCGGCATTTCCAGGTGCCTGACGCCGATGGCATTGGCGATGGCATTGATGACCGCCGGCGGCGCACCGATGGCGCCAGCCTCGCCGCAGCCCTTGACTCCGAGCGGGTTGTCCGGCGGGTCGGTGGGCGCATAGCCGATCTTGAAGTCCGGCGCATTGTCCGCCCGGGGCATTGCGTAGTCCATGAACGAAGCGGTGAGCAACTGGCCATCTTCGCCGTACTGGCAGCCTTCGAGCAGGGCCTGGCCGATGCCATGAACGATTCCGCCGTGGACTTGGCCTTCGACGATCATCGGGTTGACGAGCTTGCCGAAATCGTCAACCGCAGTATAGGCGACGATTTCCACTTCGCCGGTGTCAGGATCGACTTCGACTTCGCAAACGTGGGTGCCAGCGGGAAACGAGAAGTTCATCGGGTCGAAAAAGGCATTCTCGTCGAAGCCGGGCTCGACTCCCTCGGGGTAGTTGTGCGGCACATAGGCGTTGAATGCGACTTCGGCGATGCTCATCGCCTTGTCGGTTCCCGCGACGGTGTAATTGCCATCGGCGAACTCGATATCGCCCTCGGCCGCCTCCATCGCGTGGGCGGCGATCTTCTTGCCCTTGGCGATGAGCTTGTCGCAGGCCTTGGCGATGGCGACTCCACCCACCGCGAGCGAACGCGAGCCATAGGTTCCCATGCCGAACTGCGTCTTGGCGGTATCGCCATGGATCACCTCGATGTTCTCGAAAGGCACGCCGAGCTGGTCGCAGACGAGTTGCGCAAAGGTCGTTTCGTGGCCCTGGCCATGGGAGTGCGTTCCGGTGAACACTTGCACATTGCCCGTGGGATTGAAACGCACCTGGGCCGACTCCCATAGGCCGACGCCACCGCCAAGCTGGCCGACCGCAGCCGACGGCGCGATGCCACAGGCCTCGACGTAGGAGGAAAAGCCGATGCCGCGCAGCTTGCCGCGTTCTTTCGCTGCCGCAGCGCGGCTGGCGAATCCGGGGTAGTCGGCGAGCTCGATCGCCTGGTCGAGGGCAGTTTCGTAATCGCCGCTGTCGTAGCATTGCACCACCGGAGTCTGGTAGGGGAAAGCGTCCTGGGGAATGAAATTGCGGCGGCGGATTTCGGTGGGGTCGAGGCCCATGTCGGCCGCGCAGATATCCACCAGCCTCTCGAGCAGATAGGTCGCCTCGGGGCGACCGGCGCCGCGACTTGCGTCAACGGGCGCAGTGTTCGTGAACACCGCCTTGACCTCGGAATGGATCAGCGGCGTGGAATACTGGCCCGCCAGCAGGAACGCATACAGGTAGCTCGGCACCATGGTGGCGAAAGTCGACAGGTACGCGCCGAGGTTGGCGGTGGTATGCACGCGCAGGGCAAGGAACTTGCCGTGCTCGTCAAGGGCCATTTCGGCCTTGGTGACGTGATCGCGGCCGTGGGCGTCGGCGAGAAAGGCCTCGGTGCGGTCGGCAGTCCACTTCACGGGCCGGTTGACCTTGCGGCACGCCCAGCCGACCACGAGTTCCTCGGCGTAGACGAAAATCTTGGCGCCAAAGCCCCCGCCAACATCGGGCCCGACCACGCGCAGCTTGTGTTCCGGCGCGAGCTGGTTGAACGCCGCGAGCACGAGCCGATGCACATGGGGATTCTGCGTCGTCATGTGCAAAGTGATTTCCTCGGTGCCGGCGTTGTATTCGCCAAGCGCGGCGCGGGGCTCCATGGGATTGGTGACCATGCGGTTGTTGGTCAGCTCGATGCTGGAAACCTTGTGCGCCCCGGCAAAGGCTTCGTCGACCGCGGCCTTGTCGCCAAAAGGCCAGTTGAAGCAGACGTTGCCCGGCGCCACGTCGTGGATCTGCGGCTGGCCCTCGCTCGCCGCAGCGGCGGTGCTCGTGACCGCCGCCAGCGGGCGATAGTCGACCTCGACGAGTTCGGCGGCGTCCCGGGCCTGGGCGAGGGTTTCGGCGATGACGACGGCGACATGATCGCCGACGTAGTTGACCTTGCCCTGGGCGAGCGCCGGATGGGCTGGCGCGCGATGCGGCTCGCCGTGATCGCTGGGACCGGTGACCCCGCAAATCAGCGGGCCGATGCCGTCGGCAGCAAGATCGTCGCCAGGGAACACTGCCACGACTCCGGGCGCTGCGGCCGCTGCCGCAGTGTCGATGCCCTCGATGACGGCATGGGCATGGGGAGAACGGACGAAACACGCCCAGGTCTGGCCGGCGACGTTGATGTCGTCGGTGTAGCGTCCCTTGCCGAGCAGGAAACGCTGGTCTTCCTTGCGCCGCACGCGGGCGCCGATGCCGGTATCTTGCATGATCATTCCTCCATTGCCTTGGCGCCGGTGCGGATCGCCTTGACGATGTTCTGATAGCCCGTGCAACGGCAGATGTTGCCGTTGAGCTCGCGCCGCACGGTCGCATCGTCGAGGTCATTGCCGTGGCGATTGACCATGTCGAGCCCTGACATCACCATGCCTGGAGTGCAGAATCCGCATTGCAGGCCGTGGTGGTCCATGAACGCCTGCTGCATGGGATGCAACTCGGCGCCATTCGCAAGCCCCTCGATCGTCGTCACCTCGGCACCATCGGCCATGGCGGCCAGCATGGTGCAAGCCTTGACCGACTTGCCATCGATCATCACCACGCAGGCGCCGCACTGGCTGGTGTCGCAACCCACGTGGGTTCCGGTCAAGCGCAATTGCTCGCGCAAGAAGTCGACGAGCAAGGTGCGCGCTTCCACCTCGCCCGAAACAGGCTGGCCGTTAACCGCCAGATTGATCGTCAACATAGGACATCCCCCCATCATCCGAGACCTTCAGGCAAGCCTCCCGGCATTGCCCCCCCTGCCTAGCATTGCCCCGTAGTCTACCCTCTGTAGCCCTCCCGCGAAAGCTTTTTCGTGGCTTCGAACCGGGCAGCCCTTGCGCCATCAAGTGCTGGCAGCGCATCCATCGAAATCGACGCAAACCCTTCAAGCCAGCAGGTATGCAAGTATCGCTGCGATCAGCAGGATGGTGGCAAGGCGGATGAGGATGCGGCTTGCGGGCCAGCCGGCAGGGCTTGCCCGGTCGGTCATCTCCGCGTCAGCCGCTGTGTCGTTGTCCGCTGCGGCGGCGGGCTCGGGCTCGGGCTCGGTTTGCGGCGGCGCTTCCATGGCTTCGCCGAGGCGGGCGAAGAATTGCTCGGCAAGCTTGCTGGCGACGCCATCGATCAGGCGGCC
>RKSA01000097.1 GCA_007571115.1 Gammaproteobacteria bacterium | reverse complement strand
AGCTTCCTGAGGGGTGAACGGCTTGCCATGGATGGCAAGGCTGGGGCTCATCGAAGTCGACACAGTCGCGCCAGGGATGGCATGCACAAC
Source organism: Gammaproteobacteria bacterium (assembly GCA_007571115.1). Classification (GTDB taxonomy): domain Bacteria; phylum Pseudomonadota; class Gammaproteobacteria; order Pseudomonadales; family Pseudohongiellaceae; genus UBA9145. Next base: position 13,763 of record RKSA01000097.1, on the reverse strand, counting down.
CCACCAACCCGACTCAACCCAACCCACCAACTCCCGCAACAGAAAGCCAGTTCGATGCAGGAAGGGGGTCGGCGTCAGCCCGGCGCCCAGTCGCCGTGCCGGCGCTCCCCTCCACCGGCGCGGCTGCGCACCTGCGGGCTTGCGCTCTTGCCTTGCCGACTCCCCCTCAAGGGGGAGTGATGTTGGGGCTTCGTTTTCCAGTGCGGTGGCGGTGTACGCAGATTGCATTGCAGTGCTCATGGTCCGCATATCGCGTGAGCGAAGCGGGCAGGGATTCGATATTTCGGTACAACTCAGTTAGCTAGCCCGTTCCTGAAGGTGCCTTTCTCATCTGTGACGAATTGTGCTGGAGCGCCTGCCCGGTTGCCACGCCGTGAGGGCCTTTTGAATTGAACGTTGCAAGCGGGCACAATGCGGGGCTCGGCGAGTGGTTTCGCGAACTGCAAGTTTCGCAGGCGAGAGGCACCGCGAAAGGAAGGCTTCGCAGGCGAGGAGTTTCACGCGCGAGGAGTTGCACAAGAGAGCGAACGATGGAATATCTGATCGAATATGGCATGTTTCTCGCCAAGGCGCTGACCGTCGTCGTCGCCATGGTGTTCGTCATCGCCGCTGTCGCTGCGGCGGGAAGCCGGGTGCGCGGCGGCAGGCAGCCGCGAATCAAGGTACACAGGCTGAACGATCATGTCGATGACCTGCGCGACGCCCTGCGAGCCAGCGTCCTGGACAAGGCGCACTTCAAGCAGCTCGCCAAGGCCGAGCGGGCCGAGCGGAAGAAAGCCGCGAAAGCCGCCAAAGCTGCGGAAAAAGCGGCGAAGAAACAGGCAGCGAGAAATGATTCCTCGCAAGGCGATTCGGAACAAGGCAGTTCCGGGCGAGGCAGCGAAGCCCAGGGGAGCGACGCGGAAAAGCGCATTTTCGTGCTGCGCTTCGATGGTGACATCGCCGCGCGGGATGTCGATTCGCTGCGCGAGGAAATCACTGCGGTTCTCGCCATCGCCAGGCAATCCGACGAAGTGCTGCTGTGCCTCGAAAGCCCTGGCGGAATGGTTCACGCCTACGGGCTTGCCTCGTCGCAGTTGAGGCGGATCCGCAAGCAGAAGATTCCGGTGACGATCTGCGTCGATAAGGTCGCCGCCAGCGGCGGCTACATGATGGCCTGCCTCGCCGACAAGCTCGTCGCCGCGCCATTCGCGGTGATTGGCTCGATCGGCGTGCTCGTGCAGATGCCGAATTTCCATCGCGCCTTGCAACGCAAGGAAATCGATTACGAAATCATCACCGCAGGCGAATACAAGCGCACCTTGAGCGCTTTCGGCAAGATCACCGACAAGGCACGGGACAAGGTGCAGGAAGACGTCGACGTGATCCACGACGTGTTCAAGAACTGGGTCAGGGAGCACCGGCCTGGAGTCGAGGTCGACCGGATCGCTACCGGCGAAACCTGGCTCGGAATGCAGGCGCAGGAGCTCGGACTCGTCGACGAGCTTGCCACGAGCGATGAGTGCATCGTCGCCGCTTGCGCCGAGCACAAGGTCTACGAAGTCGAATACGTGATCCCCGTTCCCGCTTACGAAAAGCTCGCCAAGGTGGCGTCGCTGGCGGTCGACAGGCTGCTGCTGAAATGGTCGAGCATTCCGCCCAAGTCCAAGATGCAGTGACAGCGGGGACTTGCTGCCGGGCAAGCGCAAGGTGCCAGGCTCAATCCTTGCGCAGCTTCGGATTGACGGCGATCGGGGTCGGGCAGAACATCACGACGATGAAGGAAGAGAACAGGAAGGCGAGGATCGCCGCGCCTTGAATCGTCATCGCTGCGAGTTCGCTGATCGAGCCGGCCTGCAAGGCGACGAAGGCGATCAGCAGCGAGAATTCGCTGATTTGCCCGAGCCGCAGCCCCGCATCCCAGGCGAGCGCTCGCCTTTCGCTGAAACGCAGCAGCAAGGCCTGGAAGACGATCGGCTTCAGCCCCAGGGCGAGGGCGGCAAGCACGAGCGCCGGGCCGATGAACTCGGGCGCCAGGGCGAGATTGAAGCGCGCGCCAAGGGCGAAAAAGAACAGGATGAGGAAAAAGTCGCGCAGGGGCTTGAGGCGGTCGGAAAGATACAGCGACACCGGGCTCGTGGCGAGGCTGACTCCAGCGACAAAAGCTCCGACTTCAAGCGTCAGGCCGAGCAGTTCGGCGACCTCGGCGAGGCCCAGGCACCAGCCGATCGCGAGCAGGAACAGGTACTCCTTGAAATGGTCGAAGCGCGCGATCAATGGCACGAGAATCATTCGCGTCATCCCCCAGGCGATCAGCAGCAGCAGCGGGAACGCCAGCAAGGGACGCACCATGGCGGCGAGTTCCATCGCGCCCTGGTCGAGGAAAGCCAGCAGGAAAATGGCGATGAAGTCCTGCATGAGCAGGATCGCCACCATGAGCTCTCCCATGTGGCGCTGGTGCAGGACCGTCGTCGGCAGCAGCTTGATGCCGATGATTGTGCTGGAAAAAATCATCGCGAAGCCGATCACGATGCTGTCGCGCCAGGAAAAGTCGAACAGCAGCCCGGTCGTCATGCCGAGGAAGACGAACACGAGGGAGCTGATCAGCGTCACGAGGAAGGTCTTGCGCAGGCCGTGCATGAGCTTGCTCGGCTGCATGTCGAGGCCGAGCAGGAACAGCAGGAACAGGATGCCGATCTCGGCGATGTCGGCGAGCAGCGAAGCGTCGGTGATCCAGCCGAGACCGAAAGGCCCGAGTGCAACGCCGACAATGATGTAGGCGACGAGCAGGGGCACGCGCAGGAACAGCGCAGCCGTCGACAAGGCTGCGGCGCCGGTGAAAATGAGGAAGAAGGAAAAGACGATCGATTCCGCGCCCATGATTCGTCGCACACCTGTTTTGTATTGGCCCGTGGCGCATGTGTTCCTGCGCAAGCGCCTGAACAGTTCTTGCGGCCCGTTGATGCCCGCCTGATCGCCGACAGCGCGATCACCCTGTGCATTGTTGCTAGCGCATTGTAATGAATGCGCGTTTGCCGTGTCAGCCGCTGCGCACTGGCGAAGCGCTCAATCGAGATTGGGCGCAAGCAGCCTGCGCATCGCTGCGACGCTGCACTGCTTTCTCGCGGCGAGGTCAGCCACTTGGTCGATGCCGATCTTGCCGACGGAGAAATAGCGCGCCTTGGGGTGGGCGAAATACCAGCCAGCGACGCTCGCGGCCGGCAGCATCGCATGATTTTCGGTCAGCGCGATGCCGATCGACTCGCGAGCGCCCAGGGAATCGAACAGCGTTTCCTTCTCGCTGTGCTCGGGGCAGGCCGGGTAGCCCGGCGCCGGGCGGATTCCCCGATAGCGTTCCTTGAGCAAGTCCTCGCTGGAGAGCGACTCATCGGCCTGATACGCCCAGAATTCGCACCGCACCCGCGCGTGCAAGTGCTCGGCGAGGGCTTCGGCGAGCCGGTCGGCGAGGGCCTTGCTCATGATCGCGAGGTAGTCGTTGCCTTCGGCCTCGAAAGTGGTGGCGAGCCTGTCGGCGCCGTCGACCGTCACGGCGAAGCCGCCAAGATAGTCGCTGCGGCCACTGCTTTGCGGAGCGATGAAATCGGCAAGGCACAACTGCGGCTGGCCATCGCCCCTCGGCGCCTGTTGCCGCAGGAAATGAAAGCGCGCGTTGCTGCCGTGCAGGAGCACATCATTGCCGACGCTGTTCGCTCGCCAGAGCCCGATCACTGCGCGAGCGACGAGAAGTTTTTCGCCGATGATGCGGTCGAGCAAATCGTTCGCTGCGTCGAACAGTTCCTGGGCCGTAGCGCCGACTTTTGCGTCGCGAACGATCGCCGGATACTTCCCCGCCAGCCCCCAGGTGATGAAAAAAGGCGTCCAGTCGATATAGTCGCGCAATTCTGCCAGCGGCCAGTCGCGAATCACGTGCTCTCCGCAGCGCTTCGGCTCGACGATCTCGACCGTCTGCCAGTCGCTGTGCAAGGCGGCGCGGTTGGCTTCGGCGTAGCCAAGCAGCTTGCGCCGCGCCTTGCGCTTGCCGGTGCGTTCGCGGATCTTCCGGTATTCATCGCGAACCGATCGCTGGAAGCCCTCCCTGGCGGCGGGGTCGAGCAGGGAGCTGACCACCGCGACCGAACGCGAGGCATCGGGAACGTAGACCGTCGCGCCATTGGCGTAGCGTTGCTCGATTTTCACCGCAGTATGCGCCTTCGAGGTTGTCGCTCCGCCGATCAGCAGGGGCATCGTGAAATTCTGCCTTTGCATCTCTTCGGCGACGTGGGCCATCTCTTCGAGGGAAGGCGTGATCAGGCCGCTCAGCCCGATCATGTCGGCGTCGTGCTCGCGCGCCGCTTGCAGGATACTCTCGCAAGCGACCATCACGCCAAGGTCGATCACCTGGTAGTTGTTGCAGCCGAGCACAACGCCGACGATATTCTTGCCGATGTCGTGAACGTCGCCCTTGACCGTCGCGAGCACGATCACCCCCTTGCCGCGGGATTCGGCCTGGCCCTGCTCGGCTTCCATGAAAGGTTGCAGGTACGCCACCGCCTGCTTCATGACGCGAGCGCTTTTCACGACCTGGGGAAGGAACATCTTGCCGGCGCCAAACAGGTCGCCGACCTCGTTCATGCCCTGCATGAGCGGTCCCTCGATCACTTCGAGGGGCCGCTGCGCCTGCTGCCTGGCGAGTTCGACATCCTCCTCGATGTGGCGACCGATCCCCTTGACGAGGGCGTGGGAGAGGCGCTCGCCCACCGGCAACTCGCGCCAGGCGAGGTCGGCGCCGCTCGCGCTCTGGGTCTGGCCGCTCGTTGCCGCTGCGAGCTTGAGCAGGGTTTCCGCACCTTCGGGGCTGCGGTTGAGGATCACGTCCTCGACGGAGTTCTTCAACTCGGCGGGGATCTCGTCGTAAACCGTCAACTGCCCGGCATTGACGATTCCCATCGACAGCCCAGCGCGAATCGCGTGATAGAGGAACACCGAGTGGATCGCCTCGCGAACGGCGTTGTTGCCGCGGAACGAGAACGACACATTGCTGATTCCTCCCGAGACGAGCGCCCCCGGCAGCCTGGCGCGGAGTTCACGGCAGCTTTCGATGAAGTCGAGCGCGTAGCCGTCGTGTTCCTCGATTCCCGTCGCGACGGCGAACACGTTCGGGTCGAAAATGATGTCCTGGGGCGGAAAATCGAGCTTGTCACGCAGGAGTGCGTAGGAACGCTTGCAGATCGCGACCTTGCGCTGCCGGGAGTCGGCCTGGCCGCTTTCGTCAAAAGCCATGACGACCACTGCGGCGCCATGCTTCAGGCATCGCGCTGCCTTGTCGAGAAACTCCTGTTCGCCATCCTTGAGGCTGATCGAATTGACCACCGACTTGCCCTGAAAGCATTTCAGCCCCGCCTCGATCACTTCCCAGCGCGATGAATCGATCATCAAGGGAACCCGGCAGATATCGGGTTCGGCTGCGATCAGCTTGACGAATTTCTCCATCACCGCCTGGGAATCGAGCATCGCCTCGTCCATGTTGATGTCGATGATCTGGGCGCCTGCAGCGACTTGCTGCAAGGCGACGTCGAGCGCTTCGGCATAGTTCTCTTCGCGGACCAGCCGCGCGAAACGCGCCGAACCCGTGACATTGGTCCGCTCGCCAACGTTGACGAACAGCGAATCAGCGTCGATATCGAGGGCTTCGAGCCCCGCGAGGCGGCAGGCAGGTTCGGGGGAGGGTGGCCGCCGCGGCACCACGTCGGCAAGCGTCTCGGCAAGCGCGCGGATGTGCTGCGGAGTCGTTCCGCAGCAGCCGCCGACGATGTTGACGAGGCCGCGACGCGCCAGGTCGCCGATGATTGCTGCCATCTGTTCGGCAGTCTGTTCGTATTCGCCGAACTCGTTGGGCAGGCCGGCATTGGGGTGCGTGCTTACCGCGACCGGAACGAGCCTGGCAAGCTCGTCGATGTGCGGAGCGAGCTGCTCGGCGCCGAGGGCGCAATTGAAGCCCAGCGCAACAGGGCGGGCGTGCATCACCGAATTGCAGAATGCCGCCACGGTCTGCCCTGACAGCGTTCGCCCGCTGGCGTCGGTGATCGTTCCCGAAATCATCAGCGGCAGGCGTTCGCCGCGCTCTTCGAAGAACTCGAGGCAGGCATGGATCGCGGCTTTCGCGTTCAAGGTGTCGAACGAGGTCTCGATGAACAGGATGTCGGCGCCACCGGCGACGAGCCCGGCGATCGAGATCGCATAATCGGCGGCGAGTTCGTCAAAAGAGATGTCGCGAAATCCGGGGTCATTGACATCGGGCGAAATCGACGCCGTCTTGCTCGTTGGGCCGAGCACGCCGGCGACGAAACGCGGCCGATCAGGATTGCGCGAATTCATCTCGTCGCAGGCGGCCCGGGCGATTCTCGCACCGGCGAGATTCAGTTCGTGGCTCAAGTCCGACAACTGGTAGTCGGACTGCGAGCAGCGGGTCGAATTGAAGGTATTGGTCTCGACGATATCGGCGCCGGCCTCGAGGTAGGCGAGGTGGATCGACTCGATCAGCCCGGGCCGCGTCAGATTGAGCAAGTCGTGGTTGCCGGCAAGATCGATGGCGCTGTCGCGAAAGCGCTCGCCGCGAAAGTCGGCTTCGAGCAGCCCGTGGGACTGGAGCACCGTTCCCATGGCGCCGTCGAGCAGCACGATGCGTTGCTGGAGAAGCGCTTCCAAGCGCTGGTAGCTGGCGGTCTTGCCCATGGTCGGCACCGTGAAAAGGCGGCAATTCTAGCAGAAGCTCCCCGGCGCCATGGTCGCGCCGCGTTGGCCGGGGCGACTTGAAATCGCTCGAATTGGCCGGATATTCGCGGTACTCTTGCGCATTCTTGGGCAATCCTTGCGCGACCCTTGCGCGACCCTTGCGCCAATACTGCGCGACTACCCACGAGCCCTCCGTTATGGCCATTGCTCCCGAAATCTACAAGGTGACCTTCCTCAACAAGGGCAAGGTCTACGAACTGTACGTCCGCCAAGTCTATCAAAGCGATCTGTGCGGCTTTATCGAGGTCGAGGACTACGTGTTCGACGGCGCCTCGCAGTTGCTCGTCGACCCGAACGAGGAGAAGCTGAAGGCCGAGTTTTCCGGAGTGCGCCGCAGCTACATCCCGATCCAGGCGGTGATTCGCATCGACGAGGTCGACAAGGGAGGCATCGCCAAGATTTCCAGCGGCGACAACGTCATGCCGTTCCCGACGGCATTGCTCGCGAACAGGGCCGATAGCGGCAGCAGCGACCAGGGCGAGCCGCTCTAGCCTTCCGCCAGCGCCTGCTTGATCGCCTCTTCGATCTCTGCAATGTCGCCGTCGCGAAAGCCCATGTGTACGAGCCGCACGATTCCGTCGCGGCCGATCAGGAACGAGGTCGGCATGCCGAACACCGAGTACAGGTCCATCACCTCGCCTTCCGGGTCGGCGGGAAGCGGAAAGTCCAGCGGGGTGTCGGCGAGAAACTCGAGGCCGTCCTCGATGGGGTCGTCCACGGTGATGCCGATCACTTCGAGGCCCTCGTCGCGATAGCGATGGTAGAGCTCGTTGTACAGCGGCAGCGAAGTCAGGCAGGGGCCGCACCACGACGCCCAGAAATCAAGATAGACGACCTTGCCGGCGAATTGCCCGAGCGTGATGTAGGGCTCGCCCTGATGGATCGAGGGCAGGGTGAAATCGGGCGCCGGCTCGCCTTCCTCGGCGGCCAGCGCCGCAGCGCCGACCAGCAGCGCGGCGAGCAGCAAAGTCAACTGATGGATCGCGCGAATCATCTTGCTAGCCCTGTTTGACGGCACCCTGGCCAGAGCCGCGATTATAGCGAAACCGAATTGCAGAAAGAATTGCAGAAAACGCTGAGGAGTCGGCAAGGCAAGGGCGTTAGCCCGCAGACGCGCCGGTGGGGGGAGGCGCCGACACGGCGTCCGGGGCCAATCCGGGAACATTGCCGGGCCAGTCGGGGCGTGTGCGCACCGTGCAGCTTACCCGCTGCGCATCGACTTCGAACTCGGGCTCGGCCTGATTGTTGGCCTGGAGCGCCCGGCGCGCGAGGGGGATGCCGGCGCCGTAGCGCTGCACGAGCCCCATGACGCGCATGGCGTCAGCGAGGTTGGGGTTGCGATAGCCGATGCGGCCTGGCCGGCCGAAATTGTCTACCGTCACGTCGCCGAAAGGTCCGCCAGGGCTGATGATCTCGATTCGGTCGCTGAACCAGCAGATCTGGATCGGGCTGTTCGATGCTTCGTAGGCGCGGTGCATCGCGGCGTTGTGCACGAGCTCCTGCAGCGCCGTGAAAGCGTGGGTGCTGCGGCGAATTTCTGTCGTGGTCCCGCCGAATTCCACCGAGGTGCGGACATGCGCCTGCATCCACATGCCCGCCAGGTTGAGCGCTTCGGTAACCGGGCCTTCGCAGCGTCGCGCGTCGATCACGGGAGCGCTGCGGTCCTCGCCATCGAAGCGCAGGAGCTGGAGATACGCACCTGGCAGGAAATGCATGGGTTTTCGGCCAAGCATGAGCACGCCAAGCGTGGTGGGAGTCGGGTCGTCGACGCTGACGATCATCTTGGTCGCCGCCAGGCGTTCCTCGACCGTTCGGTCGTTGCGCTCGAGCACGTCGGGGTCGAATGCATTCGGCAAGTAGAGGAACTGGAAGCGTCCCAGATCGAGATCGTCCAGGCTGGCGCCGCGCACCGGGCGCACATCGAATGGCGCATCTCCGTGCCGGCGCTTTTCGTTGAGGATGCGTTCGTCCTGGGCGGTCGCCAAGGCCCGGCGTGGCCCGGTGCGGGTCCAGATGCGGCCGCGGAAGCGAACCGGAGGCGAATCCGAGGGCGTCACGGTCACGGTCGCCACGTTGTGGCCGTGCAAGGAATGCTGGGCCACCGTCATCGTCGGCAAGGGCAGGATGTTGCCATCGGTCTTGCAATGGACGAGCTTGAGCAGCAATGCGTCGTTGATCTCGAGGCCCGTGGGCCTGCCGCCATCGTCGACTCCAATGAAGATCACTCCAGGCCGCCGGTGACCAGGAAGGTCATTGGCGAACGCGCAGATGGCCTGGCGCACGGCATCCGGCGCCTGGCCGGCGAAACTCGCCTTGCGCTCCACGAGGTCGGACTCCAGGTCGCCCAGCATCGCTTCCAGTTCGGTGACAGTGTACGTGGAGGGCATTGCAGCGTTCCTGGCCCGCATTTGCGTGAGCGAAGCAGGGAAGGGCGCGATATTCCCATATCGCTCAGCTATCCGGATCGATGCCCGAAGCCGCCCTTCGTCCATGGCGAATTGTACTGAAGCGCCCGCCCGGTTGCCACGCCGGGTTCCAAAACCGGGCAGATTTGACGCAAGTCGATACGCCGCGCAGTTCGCTCAGCTCAAAAAGCCGCCGGCGACTGCGGCTAGGGTCAGGGCGAAGACGATGTAGCGCAGGGCGCTGCTCGACAGGCCGATGCTCAGTTTGACCGCGAGCCTGGCGCCGATCATGGCGCCGAGCGCGAGCGCGAGCCCGGGTAGCCAGCTTATCTTGTCGTGGATGATGAACACCGCGAGCGAAACCGTGGTGAAGGCGAGCGTGCAGCTCAGTTTCAATGCATTGGCCCGGCCCAGGTCATAGCGCAGGCCTGCGCCGAGCACCGCGAGCAGCAGGAAACCGACTCCGGCCTGGGCAAAGCCTCCGTAGACCCCGGCGCCAAACAGGCCCCACCACGCCAGGGGACTTTCCCCCGGGGAGCGCGCCCGGGTTCCCGCTGGCGGCATGATGAGCTCGGGCTTGAGCAGCATGAGCAAGGCCATCGTCAGGATGCAGCCGAGCAGCACGGGCTTCAGATACAGATTGGGCAGCAGCGCTGCGAGCAAGGCGCCGCAAAGCCCTCCCGAGGCGGTGGGAACGAAGATCGGCAGCAGGCTCGCTCTCGGAAGGAGCTCGTGGCGGTCGAAAGCATGTACGCCGACCAGCGATTGCAGCCAGATCGCGACACGATTGGTGCCGTTGGCGACATCGGCCGGCTGGCCGAACATCATCAGCAATGGCAAGGTCAGGTTCGAGCCGCCTCCAGCGATGGTATTGATGCCGCCGGCAACGAGACCGGCAGCACAAAGCAGGAACATTGCGCCGAAATCGAGTGTCGCTTGCAAAACGTGCCTATGCTTTGCCGGGAAGAGGGAAAGTTACGGCAGCTTAGCGGGAACAGCCGATGGAATCCAGCGCAACCGCAGCAGCGCCGCTGGCCTGGCGAGGCGCGACTTTGCTCGAAGTGCTGACGGCCCTGTCGATCGTCTCGTTCGGCCTCGCGGGCCTGACTGCGACGCAATTGCAGAGCCTCGCCCAGCTTCGCGCGCTGAACCTCGAGTCCCAGGCGAGGTTGCTGGTGCTCGACATGGGCGAGCGCCTGCACGGCAGCGAGCCGGGCGACTCTTTCGCCGACGAGCTGGCCTTGTGGCAGGCCGGGATCGCAACAGCGCTTCCCGAAGGCCAGGGAGTGGTCTGCATTGACAGCACGCCCAACGATGGCAGCGCCGACGCTGCCGAATGTGACGGTGGCGGCGATTTGCTGGCAATCAAGCTTTGGTGGGACGAGGATCGTGATGGAACAGCCGAACGCAGACAAGTCTCGATACTGCAACGCTAGCGCCGCGCCACGGGCGGTGCATCCGCCACGCCTGGCTCATGGGGGCAGGCGCGGCAGTCGCGACGCAGAGCGGGGCTGGAGCGTGCTCGAATTGCTCGTCGCCACGGCCCTGAGCATGGCGCTGGCGACGCTCGCCTTGCAGGGCTGGCTGGGAGGCAGCGGATTGCAGGCCGAGGTGCGGGCCGAATTGCGTTTGCACGAGGGGGCGCGGTTCGCATTGCACGTGCTCGGGAGGCAGCTTCGTCTTGCCGGATTTCCCGGCTGCCTCGGCGCGACTCCCGAATCGTCGCCATTGCATCCCGACTGGGTGCCGCTGCAGCGATTCGATGCCGTCGAGGGCTGGAATTCGGCTCGACCGCACGAGCAGCAGGCAGATGACGTGTTCGCGGTCTGGTGGTCGCTTGCTGGCTGCGATGCCGAAGCCGGGGATGATCTGCAAGCGCCTCCCGCCGATTCCGGCCTCGAATCGTGGCAGGCCCGGCGTGGCAGCCTGTTCTATCTGGAGCGGCGCGGTGGCGAGCCACTGGCGCCAAGTGCGCTGTTCGTCCGTGATCAGGCCAATTTTGCCATCGACCGGCCTGCCCGGGAACTCGTTGCCGGGGTGACCGCGATGCGCCTCGGCTATCGGCTCGCGCCCGATGCCGCCTGGCTGGCGGCCGATCAGATCGAGAACTGGCAGCAAGTTCGCCAGGTTCGCGTTGCATTGGTCCTGGAAAGCCCCGCTGCGCCCGGTCTGCGCCGCGAATTCGCCCAGGTCTTCGCCTTGCGCAATCGGGCCGGAAATTTTGCGCCGCTCGGCCCTGAACTCGACCCTGAACTCGACCCCGACCCAGAAAGAGAACGCTGATGAACCGAAGGAAGAACCTGATGAAATGGCAGGCCGGAGTGATCCTGCTGTTCTGCCTGGTGCTGCTCGCCTCGCTTTCCCTGCTCGTGGCCTCGGCGCTGGAATCGATCTTGCTGCACGAACGCGCCGCAGCCAACATGGACCGCTTCCGCGCCAGTTTCGCGCTTGCCGAAGCCGCCTTGCGCGATGCCGAGGGAGAGATCGCCTTGCAATGCCCAGCCCTGGTCGGCGCCGCGACGCGATCGATCTGGCCCCAGCAGCTCGAAGCCGATGCCACCTGGTGGAACAGCAATGGCGTTGCCAGCGAGATCGAGTTCGCCAGGCTGTTCGTCGAAAGCTGGCGCCAGGCCGGCCTTGCCGAAGACGAGCCCGTGCCCGTGTACTACCGGATCACCGCTCGCGGCGAGGCTGCGGGAGGCACGGCTAGCATCGTGCAAGTCGTCGGAACGCTGTTTTGCGATGGCGCCGCTGCGAGCGGCCAGCAAAGACTGTCGTGGCGGCAATGGTTTCCATGAGGCGCCGAACTTGAATCGTCGAGGCTGCGAGGAGCAAGACGCAATGAGCGAATGCGCGCAACGAGGTTTCACCTTGCTCGAGGCATTGCTGGTGCTGGTGATCGTTGGGCTGCTCGCGGCACTCGCCTGGCCTTCGTATCAGCAGCATCTGCTTCGCTCCGGCCGGATCGAGGCCCGCCAGGAGCTGCTCGAAGTCGCGATCGCCCAGGAGCGCTACCATTCGCGCAACGGCAGCTATGTCACCGATGCGACCCCCTTGCGCGCCCCGGAAACTCCGGGTCGGCGCCTCGTGACGCGCAGCGGGCGCTACGAGATCGAGGTCGAGGCCTGCCCGGAGCGGCAACTTCGCGACTGCTTCATCGCCACGGCGCGGGCGCAAGGAAGGCAATCGAGGGATCTGTGCAGCGAGTTCAGCCTGCAAAGCGATGGCGCCCGGGGTGCAGTCGGCAGCGACGTCGAGACTTGCTGGCGCTGAAGCGCGGCAGGGCAGGGCTCCGTTGCTGCTGCGCTCAGTCGCAGGCGAGGGGTCTGCCATTGCTTCCTTCGCGGATGCCGTCGCCGTCGCTATCGAGGGCTTCGCGCATTCTCCCCGCAACGTTGACGATCAACTGTCTCGCATGACGCGCTTCGCCGCTCGCCGGGCACCAGGTGAAATTGCCGTTCTGGTTGCGCGTATGGCCCATGGCCGTCATTTGCAGGAACTGCCGGTTGCCGAACGATCGCCAGCGGATCGTCCCGCCTGCGGCGCTGCCGCGAAAGACTCGAACGAGCGCGTTGGCGTCGTCGGGAACGCGGTCGCCGTCGCTGTCGATGAAGACGATCATTCCTTCCTCCCAGTTGCCGCCGCAAGTCCTGCCATCGCGAGATCGGCACAGGGTCGCGATTCCGCCATTGCTGATCGCCATGGCCCGGGTCAGTTCGACCGCGCTGCGCAGGCTGTCGATTGCCTGATCGCCGCGGCCCTGTTCTATAATTCCGCGCAACGAAGGTGCCGCGACCGCCAGCAGCAAGGAAAGCAAGGCCGCCGCCACGAGCAATTCGAGCAAGGTCAGTCCTTTGTTGCATCTGCGCTCTCGCATGTTTCGCATTTCCCGTCTCGCCGGCTTGCTCGCCTGTGTGTGGAAGCCTAGTCGGGATCTCGCAAAAGGCGCGGATTCCCGGCCCGATTCGCAAGCGACGAGATCGTTCCCATGAGAATCGTCATGGCGCAGTTGAACTTGCTCGTTGGCGATATCGACGGCAATGCCAGTCGCGTCATCGAAAGTGCGCGGCGCGCCAGCGCCGAACTCGGCGCCGACGTGGTGGTCTATCCCGAATTGACTCTCACCGGCTATCCTCCCGAAGACCTGCTGCTGCGGCCGAGTCTCGCCGCAAGGATCGAGCGTGCACTGGCAAGAATCGTCGCTGCCAGGCTCGAATGCGCCGTCGTGCTCGGTTTTCCCGAAGTCACTGCCGAAGGCCTGTTCAATTCCCTGACGGTGATCGACGGAGGCACCCGGCTCGCGAATTATCGCAAGCAGCATTTGCCGAACTACGAGGTTTTTGACGAGCAGCGCTATTTCCGCGCCGGCGCTGGCGCCTGCGTCGCCGAATTGCGCGGCGTCAGGGTGGGATTCACGATCTGCGAGGATCTGTGGCGCGAACGTCCTGCCTTGCAAGCCGCCGAGGCGGGAGCGCAATTGCTCGTCAACATCAATGCATCGCCGTATCACCTCGGCAAGACCGGAGAGCGCAGGGCGATGATCGCCGAATGCTGCCGGCGTCACGCTTTTCCGGTGATCTATGTCAA
>RKSA01000054.1 GCA_007571115.1 Gammaproteobacteria bacterium | reverse complement strand
GCCATGACCATCAGCGGGAAATCCCAGTTGCTCGTATGGGGGGCTGCGATCAGCACGCAGCGTTGTCTTTCGAGTTCGCGGCCGCGGATTCTCCAGCCAAGCATCGCCAGCACGGCGATCGATACCCAGCGCAACAGCGGGGTCACGACCGGAGTCGCAAAAACCGTCATTCGCATGATCGCACCGCTCGCCGCTGCCGCCTCGTCTCGCTCATGGCTGCCACTCGTGGAAAAAGCGCGCCGGATCCTCGATCCGTGCTGGCCGTGCCGCGCCGATGATCGAGCCGAGATAGACGAAGCCGATGATCCGCTCGTTCGCCGCCAGCCCGAGCCCCGCCAGCACCTTGGGGTGGCAGGCCATGGCGCCGGTGCGCCACATTGCGCCAAGCCCCTGGGCATGAGCCGCGTTGAGCAGGTTCTGCGCCGCAGCGCCTGCGGAAAGCTGCTGCTCGAACTGGGGAACCTTGGGATGCTCCCTGGGGCTCGAGATCACGATGATGATCGTCGGCGCGCGCAATGCCTTGGTGCGCAAGCGCTCCTGTTCGCGCTCGTCAGGAGCCTGCCCCGAGGCGAGCGCCGCATCGACGAACAGTTGCCCGAGCCGCTCCCGCGCCGCGCCGCGAACGATCAGGAACCGCCAGGGCCGCAACATGGCGTGGTCGGCGGCGCGCAAGGCAGCTCGGCAAAGCTTGTCAAGTTGCCCAGGAGCCGGCCCCGGCGGGCCGAGCCGCGGTGCCGAACTGCGGCATAACAGGTTCTCGAGCGCATCCATCGTGCAGCGGCCAGCCAGCCCTCTCGCGTTTCCGAGCCGCAAGGATAAAGCATTCACCACAATGCCTCCAGAGAAGTGGTTCCATGGAAGGGGACTGGTCGCGAGAGGGCGGCTTTCTATTGACTAGGGGCGGGCGGCTTCTTTACAATCCACGCCTTTCCGAATTCGGCGCTGTTTGGCATTGGGCCGGTCGGAATGGTCCCCTTCGTCTAGAGGCCTAGGACACCGGGTTTTCATCCCGGCAACAGGGGTTCGAAACCCCTAGGGGACGCCAATCGCGAAGACCCGGCGCGAGCCGGGTTTTTTGCGCCTGCGAAGAGCAAGCGAGCGCAGCGGATTCGCCATGACCGTCGCCATATCGGTAGAAAATCTGGGAAAAACCTATGCCAGCGGCGTGACCGCGCTGAAAGGCATCTCGCTGCAAGTTCGCCAGGGCGATTTTTTCGCCTTGCTCGGCCCCAATGGCGCGGGCAAATCGACCTTCATCGGCATTCTTTCGACCCTGGTGACGAAGACTCGCGGCGCAGTGCAGATCTTCGGTCGCGACGTCGATTCCCACGTCTACCAGACCAAGCTCGATCTCGGCGTGGTTCCCCAGGAAATCAATTTCAGCCAGTTCGAGAGGGTCGGCGATATCGTCATGACCCAGGCCGGCTACTATGGCCTGCCATCGAGGCTCGCGGCCCAGCGCAGCGAAAAGTACCTGCGCCAGCTCGGCCTCTGGGACAAGCGCGGGCAGCGCTCGCGAACGCTTTCCGGAGGCATGAAGCGGCGCATGATGATTGCCCGGGCGCTGGTCCACGAGCCGCGCCTGCTGATTCTCGACGAACCCACCGCAGGAGTCGATATCGAGCTGCGCCGCTCGATGTGGGACTTCCTGCTCGAAATCAACCGCGCCGGAACGACCATCGTCCTGACCACTCACTACCTCGAAGAGGCCGAACAGCTCTGCCGCAACATCGCCATCATCGACGAGGGGCGCATCGTCGAGAACACGAGCATGAGGAAGCTGCTGCTCGAACTCGATAGCTATGCCTTCATCCTCGACGCCGCAGCCGACCTGCCTGGCGATCTTGCCCACGAAGAGCCCGGCCTGTGCCTGCGCAAGCTCGATTCGCGAAGCATCGAGGTGACCTTGTCGAAGGGCAGGGATCTGAATGGCGCGCTCGCCATTCTCGATCGCCGGGGGGTCCGCATCATCAGCATGCGCAACAAGACGAACCGGCTCGAACAACTGTTTCTCGCGCGTCTCGGCGGCCAGGAGGCCGGGGCAGGAGAGGAGGGAAGCTGATGCTCTCCAATCATAAATGGATCGCTTTCCAAACGATCCTCATCAAGGAAGTGCGGCGCTTCACCCGCATCTGGATGCAGACCCTGGTGCCGCCGGTCATCACGATGTCGCTGTATTTCGTCATCTTCGGCAATCTCGTCGGCAGCCGCATCGGCGACATGGGCGGCTATCGCTACATGGAATTCATCGTTCCCGGGCTCGTCATGATGGCGGTCATCCAGAATTCGTATGCGAATGTCGTGTCGTCGTTTTTCAGCCAGAAATTCCAGCGCAGCGTCGAGGAGCTGCTCGTCGCGCCGATTCCCAATTACGTCATCCTGTCGGGCTTTGTCGCCGGTGGCATGGCCCGGGGCCTTTGCGTCGGCCTGATCGTGACTGCGGTGTCGCTGTTTTTCGCCGACCTGCAAATCCATAGCGTGCCGGTCACGATCGGCGTGGTGCTGCTGACCTCGCTGGCGTTTTCGCTCGGCGGCTTCATCAACGCCATATTTGCGAACAATTTCGACGATATCTCGATCATCCCGACCTTCGTCCTGACGCCGCTGATCTACCTTGGCGGAGTGTTCTACTCGATCGACCTGTTGCCGACGTTCTGGCAGCTCGTGTCGCGGCTCAACCCGATTTTCTACATGGTCAACACCTTCCGCTACGGGATGCTTGGCGAATCCGACATTTCGCTGGCCTGGGCCTTCGCCATGCTGCTGCTATTCATCGCGGCGCTGTTCGGCATCTGCATCTGGCTGCTGCGCAAGGGCACCGGAATCAGGAACTGAGCGGTGGCGGAACTCCCTCTTGGCCGCCAGGTGGCAGTGCCGACGGGCTATTGCCCGGCAATCCTGCACCCCATCGAGCGCAAAAGGAATTTTCGCGAGCTCGCCGGGCCCGTTTCCATGCATGGACTCGAGCATTGGCGCGCTTACGAACTGTCGTGGCTCGACTCCCAGGGCAAGCCCAGGGTGTTCATCGGCGAGCTGCTGTTCCCCGCCGATTCGCCGAAGCTGATCGAATCGAAATCGCTGAAGCTGTATCTTGCGAGCTTGAACGAGGAACGCTTCGCCAGCATCGAGCTCGCTGCCGGACGAATTCGCGCCGATCTTGCGCAATGTTGCGGCGCCCGGGTCGAAGTGCAAGTCTGGCGCCCGGCCTCCTGCCTTGACTATCGCAGTCTCGGCGACTTCGAGCTGATCGACGGGCAGCCTCTCCCAGGCAAGCCTGGAAAAAACGGCCCCGATGCCGGGCTGCTGGCAGTTGGCGCGAGCCGCGTCGATGCGCGAAAATTGCGCAGCGAGCTGTTCCGCTCGATTTGCCCGGTCACCCGGCAGCCCGACTGGGCGAGCGTCGCGATCGGCTATGTCGGCCGGGAAATCGACGAGGCGGCATTGCTCGCGTATCTGTGCAGCTTTCGTCGGCACGCCGCCTGGCACGAGCGCTGCGCCGACCAGGTGTTTCATGACATCATGCGCGTCTGCGAGCCGGAACGGCTTTCGCTTTCGCTGCATTTCCTGCGTCGCGGCGGGCTGGAAATCAATGTGTATCGCAGCACCGATCCCGTTGGCAGCATGAATCTGCTCGGTCGCGATGTCAGGCAGTAGGATCGATTCCAGGGAGCAGGCAGCCGATAACGGGTCGAATGTGGTGAGATGTCCGAGTGGTCGAAGGAGCACGCCTGGAAAGTGTGTATGTCGAAAGGCATCGAGGGTTCGAATCCCTCTCTCACCGCCAGCATTCTGCACGATGCCAGGGGACGTGAGGGGTGGTGCCTGTGAGCTTGACATCGCCCGGACGTGCTATGATTCGCGGCGGTAACTCTTGCCGGTCCCCGCGCAATGACAGGTTGTGAACCCCGCCAGGCCCGGAAGGGAGCAACGGTAGCGACTGAGGCATGTGCTGCGGTGTGGCTGGCAAGAGCTACCATCGATGACGATTCCTCCAGCCATTCCCCATGAGCTATCAGGTACTCGCGAGAAAGTGGCGGCCTCGGAATTTCAGCGAGGTCGCAGGTCAAGAGCACGTGCTCAAGACCCTGATCCACGCGCTCGATCAGCAGCGCCTGCACCATGCGTATCTTTTCACCGGCACCCGGGGAACGGGCAAGACGACCCTGGCGCGGATTCTCGCACGCTGTTTCAATTGCGAGCAGGGAATCAGCTCCAGGCCCTGCAACGCTTGTAGCGCGTGCAGCGAAATCGGCGAAGGCCGCTTTCTCGACCTGCACGAAATCGACGCCGCCTCGCGCACCAAGGTCGAGGATACCCGGGAACTGCTGGAAAACGTGCAGTTCGCGCCGGCGCGAGCGCGTTTCAAGGTCTATCTGATCGACGAAGTCCACATGCTCTCGACCCACAGCTTCAACGCCTTGCTGAAGACCCTGGAAGAGCCCCCCGAACACGTCAAGTTCCTGTTCGCCACGACCGATCCGCAAAAACTGCCGGTGACGATTCTTTCGCGTTGCCTGCAATTCCACCTGAAAAACCTGCGGCCCAAGGCCATCGTCAAGTATCTGGGCGCCGTACTCGAGCAGGAACAGGTCGAATGCGAGGCCGATGCACTCTGGCAGCTCGCCGCGGCCGCCGCTGGCAGCATGCGCGACGCCCTGACCCTGACTGACCAGGCGATCGCCTATTGCGAGGGCAAGATCAGCAATTCCGCAGTCATCGAGATGCTCGGAATTCCACCGCGCCAGCAAGTGTTCGCCTTGCTTCGCGCCATGGCCACGGTCGACCTGCCCAAGGTGCTCGATATCAGCGAGCAGCTCGCGGGCCAGGTCGCCGACTACGCCCAAACCCTCGACAATCTGCTCACGGTCCTGCACCGGCTGGCGATCGCCCAGGTGCTCCCCGATGCCGTCGAGACGCATCTTGGCGACCGCGCCGAAATCATCGAGCTCGCTAGAGCGTTCAGCGCCGAAGACGTGCAGCTTTACTACCAGATCGGCAACAAGGGCCGCGAGGAGCTCGCCCTGTCTGCAGATGCCCGGGAGGCTTTCGAGATGCTGCTGCTGCGCATGCTCGCCTTCGCCCCCGAACCGGT
>RKSA01000246.1 GCA_007571115.1 Gammaproteobacteria bacterium | reverse complement strand
GCGCTTCGCCATCGAAGGGGTTGATCCGCGAGGATTTCGCTGCCGCGCGTCATGCGGCCGACTATGCCCGGTCGGGTGCCTGCTGCCTTTCGGTGCTGACCGATGCGAAACATTTCCAGGGCAGTCTTGCAGATCTGGCGGCAGCGCGTGCCGCCCAGCACCTGCCATTGCTGCGCAAGGACTTCATGATCGATGCGTACCAGCTCGCCGAGTCGCGTCTTGCCGGCGCCGATTGCATCCTGCTGATCGTTGCCGCCCTGTCCGACGTACAGCTTCAGGAGCTCGCGGCCCGCGCGGCAAGCTTGCAGCTCGACGTGCTCGTCGAAGTTCACGACCGCGCCGAGCTCGAACGCGCCTTGCGGCTCGATTGCCAGTTGATCGGCGTGAACAACCGGAATTTGCGCAATTTCCGGACCCGCCTCGAAACGACCCTGGAACTGCTTCCGCAGATTCCTCCCGACCGGATCGTCATCAGCGAAAGCGGCATTGGCGGTGCCGAGGACATGCGCGCGATGATCGAGCGGGGAGTTCATGCCTTCCTGATCGGCGAGACCTTGATGCGCGCGCCGCAACCGGGCGCGGAACTGCGCAGGATGCTTGGCGATGCCGTCGCATCGCCGTTGACTTGAACGAACCAGGCAATAGGAGATGGAATGATGCAAGCACGGGTACATTGGGTCGAGGACATGATGTTCGTCGCCGAATCTGGCAGTGGTCACGCCCTGGTGATCGATGGTTCCGCCGAAGGCGGGGGGCGAAACATGGGAATGAGGCCCATGGAGCTCGTCGCCCTGGGAGTCGCGGGCTGTTCGAGCTACGACGTGGTGTCGATCCTGCACAAGGCCCGTCAGCAGGTTAGCCATTGCGAGGCCGGGGTCAGCGCCGAGCGCGCCAGCACGGTGCCGGCGGTGTTCGAATCGATCCACCTGCATTTCCGGGTTTCTGGATCGGATCTCAGCGAGGCCCAGGTCGCCCGCGCCATCAAGCTTTCGGCGGAAAAGTACTGCTCGGCCTCGATCATGTTGCAGAGGGCCGGCGTCAAGGTCACCCACGACTACGAAATCGTCAGCGAGGATCAAACGCGATAGGCGGCTTTCTTCATCACTTCGGCCATGGCGCCCATGGCCGAGCGCACCGGATTCGGCAGGTCGGTGCCTCCGGCCTGTTTGGCTGCCGCGCCGTGCTTGCCTTCGTCGATGAGCATCTGTTCGAGGATGGCACGGCTGCGCTGGTCGTCTTCGGGCAATTTGCGCAGATGGTCTTCGAGATGCTCGCAGACCTGCCGTTCGGTTTCGGCGACGAAGCCGAGGCTCCAGCGGTCACCGGCGACCCCGGCCAAGGCGCCGAGGCCGAACGACATGCCGTACCAGAGCGGGTTGAGCGCACTCGGGCGCGAACCAAGCGCTTCGAGCCGCTGTTCGCACCAGACGAGATGATCGACCTCTTCGGCGGCGGCTTCCTCCATCGCAGCCCGAACCTCGCCGAGCCGCGCGGTCGCCGCCTGCCCGCGATAGAGCGCCTGGGCGCACACTTCGCCGGTGTGATTGATTCGCATGAGCCCCGCAACGTGCCGCGCCTGGGCATCGTCGAGCTCGGCATCGGGACGCTCGCGCCCCGGCGCCTCGCGTTGCGCCTGGCTTGCCCCAGGCACGCAAGTGCGCAAGGCCTCGTCAAGCCCGGTCAGCAAGCGGTCGACAAAAGAATGGCGCATAGGCGAATCCATCGCCACATTCTAGCAAAACCTGCTGTATCCCTTCCCCACCTCTGTTTTCGCAGAGCACTTGGTCCGATATATTGGCAAATATTCCCATCAGCGAATACTGCCGTGACCTGATCCGCCGGGACCAGGAACAGAACGCGCGGTTCTGCGCCCTCAAGCAAGCAATCCAGGACGGCCTTGACAGCGGCACAGGCACCAGAACGATCCAGGAGATCTGGACCGAAGCCGAGCAACGTTGCCGCACCCAGCATGGCGGGCTAGTGGCGGAAATGGCGGATTCCGGTGAACACCATGGCGATGCCGTGTTCGTCGGCGGCTGCGACCACTTCGGCGTCGCGAATCGATCCGCCGGGCTGGATGATGGCAGTGATGCCAGCTTCTGCTGCTGCGTCGATGCCGTCGCGGAATGGGAAGAATGCGTCCGATGCGAGCACCGAGCCTGCGACGGGAAGGTTCTCGTCGGCGGCCTTGATGCCGGCGATGCGCGCGCTGTAGACGCGGCTCATCTGGCCCGCGCCGACGCCGATCGTGCGGCGCTCTCGGCAGTAGACGATCGCGTTCGACTTGACGTATTGTGCGACGGTCCACGCGAATCGCAGGTCTTCCCATTCGCGCTCGCCGGGTTCGCGTCGGCTGACCACGCGCAAGTCGTCCCTGCCGGTCGCATCGATGTCGAAATCCTGCACGAGCAGGCCGCCGTTGACGCGTTTCAGGTCAAGCCCGACCGGTCTCTGCTGCGGCCATTCCCCGCAGGCGAGCACGCGGATGTTCGGCTTGGCCGCAGTGGCCGCCAGGCCCTGCTCCGAGACCGACGGCGCGATGATGACCTCGCTGAACTGCTGTTCCAGGATGCATCGCGCGGTGGCCTCGTCGAGTTCCCGGTTGAAGGCGATGATGCCGCCGAACGCCGATGTCGGGTCGGTCTCGAACGCCTTTTGATACGCTTCCAGGGGTGTGGCAGCCAGCGCCACCCCGCAGGGATTGGCGTGCTTGACGATCACGCAGGCGGGTTCCCGGAAGGACTTGACGCATTCAAGCGCGGCATCGGCATCCATGATGTTGTTGAACGACAAGGTCTTGCCTTGCAGTTGCCGCGCGCTGGCGATGCTTCCCGCAGGAGGCCTCCGGTCGCGATAGAACGCCGCCTGCTGATGGGGATTTTCGCCGTAGCGCAATTCCTGCTGCTTGCGGAACTGGCGGTTGAAGGTGCGTGGAAAGCGTCGGCCTGCGCCATCGGTGGCGACGCGGGCGCCGAGATAATTGGCGATCATGCCATCGTAGTTGGCGGTATGCTCGAAAGCCGCAGTCGCGAGCTCGAAGCGGCTCGCCGCGTCGAGAGCGCTGCCGGTATCGAGCGCTGCGAGCAGCCGGCCGTAATCGGCCGGATTGACGATCACCGTGACGAAGCGATGATTCTTCGCTGCCGCGCGCAACAAGGCCGGGCCGCCAATGTCGATGTTTTCGATCGCTTCGGCAATCGTGCAATCAGGGCGGCTGACGGTCTGCTCGAAAGGATAGAGATTGACCACGACCAGATCGATGGGCTTGATGCCGTGTTCGGTCATGGCCTCGAGATCGACGTCGCGCCTGGCGAGAATTCCGCCATGAACCCTGGGGTGCAAGGTCTTGACCCGGCCGTCCATCAGTTCCGGGAATCCGGTGTGGTCGGAGATCTCGACCACCGCGATGCCGGCTTCCCTGAGCGCCCGGCAAGTGCCGCCAGTGGAAAGGATCTCGATGCCGTGGCGCTCCAGCGCGGCGGCGAAGGGCAGCAGGCCGGTCTTGTCGGAAACGCTGATGAGCGCTCGCTGCATCGAGGGCATGGCAGCGGATTGTTCGGAGGTCATGGGTTCTGGCCGTTCGGAGACTGATTGGGTGGAATGGCCGAGCTTCGCTACACGAGCCGGTACTGCCTGAGCCGCGTGCGCAAGGTGCTGCGGTTGATGCCGAGCATCGCGGCGGCCTTGCTCTGGTTGTTGCCGACGCGGTGCATGATGTTCGCCAGCAAGGTCGATTCGACTTCGGACATGACCAGCCTGTGCAGGTCGGTTACGGATTCGCCTCCCATGTTGTCGAAATAATGCTCCACCGAGTTATGCACCTCTTGGCGCAAGGCGCTTTCCGAGTCGTTCGTTGCGGAGTCTGCGGGTTGCCCGGCCAGGGCGGCAACGGCTTGCTTCATGTTGGCCTTTCGTTTTTTGGCCGCTTGGTCTTGTTCTTGGCTGCGCGGGAAAGTCGCATCGGGCTTGCGGGCCCGATGATAGCCCGATGGGGCGGTTTGGGGAAGGGAAAATCGCGCGCGATGCACCAAGAATCGTCTCCCGGCCCGAAGCAAGGCGATTTGCTCACGGCGAGCGGAAGCTCACCTGGTAGCCGACGGCTTCCGGGCCAGGGTCGAGCAGTTCGAGTTCGGCCTGCACGGTCGAGTCTGGCGGCATCAGCTCCAGCGACAGCAGTCCCGGGTCGAGATATTCGGCAGGGGCGAATTCGCGCATCGCGACGCTGCGACCGTCGAGGGAGGTGAAGCGCAATGCAAGAACCGGGAATCGCTGCGGGAAAGGCGCCGCGTTGCGAAACTGCGTGACGAGCAGATACGCGTCAGCTTCATCGGGATGTTCGCGCAAGGCGGTGTTGTCGCTGCGGATTGCATCGATATTCGAATACGCTGGCAATTCGCAGCCGACTCGCGCACAGACCAGCGCATAGCCCGGCCTGAGGGTTTCCAGTCGGCTATAGATCGGCAGGTGGCGCCAAAGATATTGCGCCGCGAGCCCGGTTATCAGCAGCAATGCCAGGGCCGCCTGCCCTATCAAAGAGCCCCAGTTGCGCCGTTGCGCCGTCCGCAAGGCGAGTGGCTGCGCGATCTCGCCGAGCGTCTCGCGACTCTCGGCAGGCAGCATCTCGCCTTGCTCCTCCTCTTCGAACTCGGGCAAGGCGACGGAATCTTGCCGCTTTCCTCCCGGCGAGCCGCCCAGGTCATCGATCTGTTCGGCTGGCTCAAGGAAGGCGGCAGAATCCTGCCGCTCTCCGGCTGGCGAGTCCCCCAGGGGCGAGGCTGCCGATGCGCTTGCACGCAAATCGCCAGCATTCTGCTGCCCTCCCCGAGGTGGCTGCTTGGCGTCCTGGGGCGAGTCCGCGCCCGCGTATTCCTCCGGCGCATGGCCGATGAACACCGAGCCTGGCTGCCCGAGGTCGTCATCGGGTGCGAGCAGGTGTTCGGTGGCGCGAAAAACGCGCAGGCACGCACCGCACCGGGCAAGCCCCCCGGCGACCGCCTGTTGCCGCTCGCTGATGCGAAAAGTCGAGCCGCAATGAGGACAACGGGTGATCGGCAAGCCCATGATCGCAAGTCTTCCGCAAGAAACCCAACAAAACCAGAATCCGCA
>RKSA01000051.1 GCA_007571115.1 Gammaproteobacteria bacterium | reverse complement strand
GAACAAGTCGCTGGGGAGGTTCGACCTGACCGACATTCCGCCGGCGCCGCGCGGGATGCCGCAGATCGAGGTCTCCTTCGACCTCGACGCCAACGGCATCCTCAACGTGTCCGCCAAGGACAAGGCCACCGGCAAGGAGCAGTCGATCGAGATCAAGGCTTCCAGCGGACTCAGCGAAGACGAAATCGAGCAGATGGTCCGCGACGCCGAAGCGCATTCCGCCGAGGACAAGAAGTTCGAGCAGCTCATCGCCGCGCGCAATACCGCCGACGGGCTCATCCACGCCACGCGCAAGACCTTGAAGGAAGCCGGCGACAAGGCCGCCGACGAGGAAAAGGCTGCCATCGAGTCCGCCATCGAGAAGCTCGAAGAAACGCTCAAGGGCGACGATCTGCAAGCGATCGAGCAGGCAACCCAGTCGCTGACCGAGGCCTCCACGGCGGTGGTGCAGAAAATGTACGCCGAACAGGCTGCCCAGGCCGGCGATGCAAATGGCGCCCAGGAGCAGCCCCAGGCTGACGACGAGGCAGTCGACGCCGAGTTCGAGGAAGTCAAGGAAGACAGGAAATAAGCCGTTTGGCTTGGAGCGGCCCGAGCCACCATGGCGAAACGCGACTATTACGAAGTGCTCGGCGTTGGCCGGGATGCCGGTGCCATGGAGCTGAAAAAGGCCTACCGGCGCATCGCCATGAAAAACCATCCGGATCGCAATCCGGATGACAAGCAGGCCGAGGCGAGGTTCAAGGAAGCGAGCGAGGCTTTCGAGGTACTTTCCGACGACAGCAAGCGCGCCCGCTACAACCAGTTCGGACATGCCGGCGTCGAAGGCCAGACGAGCGCCGGAACCGCCGATTTCGCCGACATCTTCGGTGACATGTTCGGCGACATCTTCGGCGCCAGGCGAGGCGCTCGCGGCGGCGGCGGACGCCAGGGCGCCGACCTGCAATATCACCTCGAGCTCCATCTCGAGGAAGCCGTGCAAGGCGTCTCGCGAACGATCCGCGTTCCGGCCCGGGTTCGCTGCGAGGCTTGCAATGGCAGCGGCGCCCGCAAGGGCACTGCCCCCGTCGAATGCAGCGCCTGCGGCGGCCACGGCCAGGTTCGCATTCAGCAAGGCTTTTTCTCGGTGCAGCAGACCTGCCCGCGCTGCCGGGGCGAAGGCAAGCAGATCCGGGATCCCTGTTCGAGTTGCCGCGGCGCGGGAACGGTCGAGGAAACGCGCACCTTGTCGGTGAAGGTTCCTGCCGGGGTTGATTCAGGCGATCGCATCCGCCTCTCCGGCGAAGGCCAGGCCGGCGCTCGTGGCGGACCGCCAGGAAACCTGTACGTTCTCGTCGAAGTGCGTCCGCATCCGGTTTTCCAGCGCAACGGCGCCGACCTGCATTGCGACATCCCGATCGGCTTCGTTGATGCAGCGCTCGGCAATGAGCTCGAGGTTCCGACCCTCGATGGCCGGGTGAAACTGAAGATTCCGGCCGAAACCCAGACCGGCAAGCTGTTCCGCCTGCGCGGCAAGGGGATCGCCCCGGTTCGCGGCGGCCCGCCAGGCGACCTGCTCTATCGGCTCGTCGTCGAAACTCCGGTCAAGCTCACCGCGCGGCAACGCGAATTGCTCGGGGAGTTCCGCGAAATCCAGGGCGAGCAGGGAAGCCGCCAGAATCCGAAATGGCAAAGCTGGTTCGACGGCGTGAAGCGATTCGTCGATGGCCTGCGCGGCTAGCGATCAAATGATCCGCGCAGCGGGGCTGTTTCGGGCAGTTCCATCACGGCAACGCCGCTAGTCGTACAGTCGGCCGAGGTTCCAGCGAGCCGATTCTCCCGAGCGGTCACCGGTCACGACGAGCACCATCGGCGCATCGGCCTCTTTGGGCGCCATGACTTCGAGGATCTCGCCTTGCCCGCCTGACAATTGCACGTTCCATTGCGCGTTCCATTGCTCGTCTAACGGCACGCTCGATGCCCGGTCGCGAGGCCTTGCGCGAACTCGAAGCACGACGGAAGCCGCTCCGTTCGCTTCGAGCATCGCCTCGAAAGGCGCCCCGGGCTCGATTCTGCCCCGGGTTCGGAGCGTTATCGACAAGTCGCCAAAAGCGCGGCTGCCATGGTTGGTCCAGCCCGGAGCGACCGCCTCGTAGCCGATGGCGAACCAGCAGGCGATTCCCACCAGCAGCAGGTTGGGCCAGCGCCAGATGCCCATGCAATGCCACCATGCGACGAGCAAGCGCATCTATTGGGTTTCGGCTTCGCGAACGTCGCGAATCGCGACGGGCTCGCCGGCGATGGCCGCTTGCCGCGCTGATCGCAACCGACCTGCGTAGATGGCGATTCCGGTGATCGACATCGCAGTCATCATGATGCCGAACAGCAGCCAGAGCAGCTTGGTCGCGAACCCGCCGAAGTCGCCGAAATGCAAGGGATCCGCAGCTTCGGAGATGCGGCTGTGCAGTCCAAGCTGCTCGCCGCGATAGCTGCCAAGCACCGTGAGCGTCGCGGGGTCGATGTACACGCCATTGGCGCGTGGCCGAACGAGTTTTGCCTCGAGATCGCCTTGCACGATCAAGGGTGCTCCGCTGTTGCGGGGGAACAGCACCCTGCGAACTCGCAGGCCCGGCAGTTCCTGCCTCGCGAGAGCCAGCGCAAGCTCGAGCCTGGCGCCGGTGAAGGAATCGGGCAAGGCGGCTTGCCGTTGCGCCACGTCGAGTTCTGGCCTTGGGAAGGGGGGCGACCTGCCGCCGAGAGATTCGACGAAGTACCAGACGCTCGTCAACGCGATCAAGGCGATGAACCAGCTCCCCCAAAGCCCCATCAGCCGATGGACATCGCCGTTCCAGATTCTCGCGTTGCGCTCGAATCGCGGCCAGCGGAACAGCCCGCGCCAGAACTTCTTGTAGACGACGATCCCCGCAACGAGCGAAACCAGCAAGGGAAATGCCAGCGAGGCAACGATGGGAACGCCGAGATTCGTTGGCATCATCAAGTGGCGATGCACGGCGCGGAAAAACCGCTGCACGTTGTAGAAAGGCGTCGCGCCTAGCAGCCTGCCGTCAGGTGGGTCGAACCAGAGCCTGACGGTTTCCCGCCACGGAGTGAGCGCGATCATGTGCAGGGAAAACCAGTTGTCCTCGAAGCGCGAGAGATTCCGCGCACGGTATTCGGGGTATTCCCGGCGCATCGCGTCGTAGGCGGCGCCCCAGGCAACGCTTTCGGCAGCGATGCGTTCGCTGGCGCGCATTTCCGGCACAAGCAGCCAGTCGATTTCGTGGCTGAAAACGGCGATCGTCCCGGTTGCGAGAATGAAGGTCATGAGCAGGGAGAGCTTGAGGCCGAGCCACGAATGGACCGCGAACCAGAGCCGGTCGCACGCCTGCCTGGGTGACGCAGCCTGCCTCTTCCGGCGTCGCTTGCGGCGCATCATCGCCGGCGTTCGATCAGGCCGAAGGCCGAGAGCTTGCGGATCGCCTCGATTTGCCGCTCCTCTTCGAGCCCGGCAAAGGCCGCCATCGAGAACGGCTCGCCGGCGAGAAACACTTCCAGCCCCGGCAGGGCTTGCGGGTCGAAATGCACGTTGCCTCCCGGGCTGACGATTACCACTTCCGAACGCTCCTGCCGCAGCAGCGCTTGCAGCGATGGCCTCCGCACATAAGTCGCGCTTGGAGAGATTTCCGCGCAAGCGTCGGTCAAGGCGCCGCCGAGTTCGGGCCGCCGCCGCCGCAGGAAGCTTTCCCGGAAGTGCGCAAGCACTTTGCCGAAATCGGCCTGCTCGGCGAAATCCCGCGCCAGCTCGCGGAAATTCTCCTCGAGCGCGGCGTCGTCGAAACCGGCCCGGACAAAGCCTGGCGGCAACGAACGGCGAAACTTCGGGTTCTTCAACGCCACCTCGGACATCGCTTCCAGCATCAGGTCGGCCCATTTCTTGACGATCAGGCCCGTGGTGACGTGCAAGGAAGGCTCGTCGCCGTGGCAGGCGGCATCGTGCATCAGCCCGCGCGGGATGTACAGGCAGTCTCCGGCGTGCAACACGAATTGCTGTTCGGGCTCGCCGGGATCATGCATTCCTGCCTTGAAACGTTCGCCGCGATAGGGATTCTCGACCGGTTTTCCGTACAGGCGCCACCGCTTTGCGCCGGCAAGCTGGATGATGAAAACGTCGTGGTCGTCGTAGTGCGTGTCGAAGCCCTGGCTGTCGTTGGGAGTCAGATAGACATTGGTCTGGACATGGCAACTGAACGCTTGTTCCAGTTCGCGGCAAAATCGCGCGAGGCGCGGGTCAGCGAGCTGCAACTGGTTGAGAATGATCGTCGCGCCACGCTGGAAATGGCGGATCACCGCGCCGTGATCGACATTGCCGTTCCTGAAGGTGTAGTCGGAGCGCCTGATCGGCGGCTTGCGCCGGGCCATCTTGAGCGTGCCCGGCGGCAAATGCGCGTGGGAAAGGATTTCGTCGATGCGGCCGACGTGCAGCAAACCGGCGAAGCGGTCATGATCGGCGCGCCGGCAAAGCAGGGCGCGCCGATCGTGATACCGGTCGAAAAACTCGGCGGTCGATACCGGCCCGATCAACCACGACAGCGAAGAGTTTTCGCTGCAGTCGTCAGCAGACCACGGCGGACTATCCGAAGCTGAGGCCTCTGCCACTGGCGGAGCCGCTGTAGGGGTCTTCACCTTCGGAGTGGTCATCGCTGCCAGCGTCCTCGTCGCTTTCGGCGTCTTCGTCGCTAGCCTCGTCGTCACTTTCGCTGTCATCGTCGCTTTCGTGATCTTCGTCACTGCCGCTGTCTTCGTCGCTGCCGGCGTCTTCGTCCATCATGCCGGCGTCGTCGTGCTCTTCCTGCTGCTGCATGTGGTGGTCGTCAGCAGCGGCAGAGGACACCAGCCCGAGAAAAGACGCCTGGGCTACCGCCAGCGAGGCGGTGACGATCTGCAAAAACGACCTTCTTCCATATCGATCTTCGGTAGACATGCTGTCTCCTCCTGGTTTGACTGAATGCTTGGTGCTGTTGGCTTGCCAGTACCTGCCTGTTGGTTCCTGCCTGGTGGCCAGCGCCTGGCCCCCATCTGGTCCGTATCGCGATCCTTTTGCGGCATCGTATCACGCCCCGGCGGTCCTGCAAAACACCGTTTGCCG
>RKSA01000138.1 GCA_007571115.1 Gammaproteobacteria bacterium | reverse complement strand
GATGCGGCGGATGCAAGCCACCCCTCAAAGCAGTTTCTGCAAGTTGCCGTAGCCGCTGCGGCTGATGGGCAGTTCGCGCTGGTTTTTCAGCACGGCGATGCGGCTGTCCTTGCTTTCGAGCTCGATGCGGGCGAGGAAGTTGACGTTGAGCAGGTACGAGCGGTGGATGCGGCAAAACGTTCGCGGGTCGAGCTTCTTTTGCAGGCGGCTGAGCCGGTCGAGCTTGATGTGCGTGGCGTCGGCGGCATGAATCGCCACGTAGTCGTCGGCAGCCTCGATATACATCACCGTGTCGACCGCGAGCACGTGGACCTCGCTGCCATCGCGGACGAGAATGCGGCGCAGCAGCTCGCGTTCGCGAACCGGGTCCGCGAGCAGGCTTTGCAGGCGCGAAGGCTCTTCCATGCCGACTCGCGAGACGACTTTCTCAACCGCTTTCGCAAGCCGCAAGGGATCGACGGGCTTGAGCAGGTAATCGACGGCATTGGCCTCGAAGGCCTGCACCGCGTACTGGTCGTAGGCGGTGACGAAGATGACGAAGGGAATCTGCTCCTGCACGAGCTCGAGCACGTCGAAACCGTCGAGTTTGGGCATTTGCACGTCGAGAAACAGCAGTTGCGGCCGTTGCTCGTTGATCGCTTTGACCGCCTGCAAGCCGTTCTCGCACAGCCCGATCACCTCGACTTCGGGATGCTCGGCGAGGGCGGTCTGCAATGCCGCGCGCGCGTGGTGCTCGTCATCGACGATCAGGCAGGGTATCGGTTCGCGCTTGGCCATGGCATTCACTCGCTGGCAGGCGCCTGCGCTGGCAGCGGCAGGCAGACCCGGGCGATGAAGCGCTCGCCCTCGCGGCAGGTGCGCAGGCTCGCTTCCTCGCCATAGCGGTTCTTCAGCCGCTGGCGCAAGCTGATCAGCCCGATTCCGGTTCCTTGCCGCCGGTGGCCGAGCTCGTCGACGGGGTTGCTAATCTCGATATGCAGCCTGCCAGCGTCGGCCCAGGTGCGCAGTTTCAGGCAACCGCCCTCGATGCAACTGTCGATGCCGTGCTTGATCGCGTTTTCCACCAGGGGGAACAGCATCAGCGACGGTACCGGCAGTTCGAGCAGGCCGTCCTCGGCGTGCAGCTCGGTGTGCAGCCGCTCGCCAAAACGCTCGCGCTCGATGCTCAGGTAGTTTTGCACATGTTCGAGCTCGGTGCCAAGCGTCGCCGTGGGCCGGTCGCCATAGGCAACGCTGTAGCGAAGGAAATCCGCGAGCCGCAGGCAGAAATGCCGCGCCTGTTCGGGGTCGACCCCGGTGATGTTGGCAAGAACGTTCAAGGCATTGAAGAGGAAATGCGGGTGGATAGTGGCGCGCAAGGCGCGCAATTCGGCCTTGCTCGTCAGCAGCTCCTGTTGCAAGGCGGCCTGTTCGAGATGGCGGCCGCGCTCGAGCGCGATGAACAGGTAGTGCAGCAGCACGAAAAACTCGTACTGGACCGCGAACACGACGAGGTTGGTGAACAGAGCATTGGAAAAATGCTCGAGCCAGGGAGTCGAATCGCCAAGCGAATCGAGGAGCAGGGCATAGCCCTGCCCGAGCAAGGCCCAGATCAGCCCGGTAGCGAGCAGGATCAGGGCCTGGGTGCCGATGACCGTCGTCCAGGCGCTGCTATCGAGGGGCTGGCTGCGGCAGAGATAGTAATTGGGGATGAGGAACAGCAGCCAGAGCAGGTAGGCAGGGGCAAACAATGCCAGGCCCTGTTCCGGGGGAATGCCGACGATGCCGCTGACCAATGCCGATAGCGCCGCGCTCGACAGAATCGAGCCCGCCAGCATCGCGATGACGCGATTCGGTGTTCTGAACAAGGGATGCATGGGACGTTTCGCCAGCGCCTGGGCGCTCAGTTGCGGATTTCACCTCCGCCCATCAATGCCAGCCCCGAAACGATCAGGGTTTTCGGCGGCAGGTTCAGTTCTTCGGCCATGTCCCGGGTCTTGTTGCTGAAACCGCCCATGATGCTGATGGCGCCGCTTTTCTCGACCCTCCAGTGGGCCGGCACGGTGATCTCGACTCCTCCCATGACGCAGCAAAGGTGGAGCTGCATCGAGTCGCCCTCCATGTCGGCGGCAGTGAAATCGATGCTGTAGCCGCTCCAGATCGACATCACCTCGCCGCCCTTGAGCTGTTTCGAATGATAGTTCAGTTCGCCGCCTCCCATGAAGGCGAACAGCTTGATCTGCTGCTCGTTGGGGTCGAGCTCGTCATTGTTCGAGTTGAAGCCGCGAGGCAGAAGGTTGCGCGGGCTGACGAGAAAGAAGGCGACTGCGATCAGGATCATCGGCGCGAGCATGTCGCGGAACGACAGGTCGAACAGGCCGAGCTGGGAAACGATCAGGATCGCGCCGAACACGATCACGAGCCAGGCCATCACTGGCGCCTCGCCCTTGTCCGAGCGGACGATCCAGAAGATTCCTGCCAAAACGAGCAGGTAGGGTATCGAATGGGAAACCAGCCAGAATATCCAGCGAAACAGGTCGCCGAGGCCGGGGAGGTTGAACAGGCCGAGATCGGAAAGGATCAGTGCTCCCGCCACGGCGACGAGCACATAGGCGGCGGTTTTGCGATGTTGTGGGCTATCGTGGTCTGACATGGGCTGTCTCCTGCTTGCCGGTTTACGGCAAGCCTAACCGCAGCTCGCCGGCGATGGGCTGGCGATTCGGCGAATGCCCGCCAATGCTCGGTGAATCGCGCCCGTGCTGTCGTCAAGCCAGTTGCGGCGCTTACCGAGCTCCAACCGCTGTTCGGAGAAAAAGGCCACACTTGCCGGGTTGGTGGCGCTAGTATGCACCCCGTTCGCAGCAATGCGTAACTTTCAGCCGGAAAAGCGCGTTTCAACAGAGGAAATTCGAGCAATGAGGGGAATGGTCATGCACTATCGATATCATCATTTTCATCTGCCCATCGTCCGTTTCGTTAGTCGGCTTTCGCCCGCCGCGAGAACGGCCATGCTCGTTGCCCAACTCGTCCTGCTTGGCGCCTTGCTGGTGTTCGAGCTGAGCAGAGGCGTGTTCTAGGCGGACGCGACTCGCTCGATCATTGCAGAATCGCCACGGACTTGATTTCGGCATGGACCCGGCTGCCCGGGGCGAGTTCCAGCGTGTGGGCCGATTTGCGCGAGATTCGCGCCAGCAGCACGGTGCCCGCACCGATTCGCAGATGCACCACACACATTGCCCCGTCGGCAAGCTCCTCGATGCGCTGCACTGTCGTGGCAATGCGGTTGAGAATGCTCGAATGCGCTGCTGCCGAGTGGCTCAGGCTGACGTCCCTGGCGAGAATTCGCAGCCTGACCGCACCCCCCGTAGCGACTCCCGGGTCAGCGATCAGCATCCGGCCATCGGCGTATTCGGCTTCCGCGAGGCGCCAGTGCCGATCATGGCCGACGATGGTGGCTTCGAGCACCACTCCCTCGGCGCCAGCCGAATCGACCGGAAACCGGCGAGTCGCCGCCAGCTCGGCGACCGGCCCCTGCGCAACGCATTTGCCCTGTTCGAGCACGAGCACATGATCCGCGAGCCTCGCGACTTCCTCGGGTGAATGCGTCACATGGACGATGGGGCAGTCGAGCTGCTCGGGCAGCCCCCGCAGATGGCGCAGCAGTTCGTGCTTGCGCGCGATGTCGAGCGCCGAAAGCGGCTCGTCGAGCAGCAGCAGGCGCGGCCTGCCCAGCAAGGCCCGGGCCAGGGCGACTCGCTGCCGCTCGCCGCCTGACAACTGCCTGGGCAGCTTTTCCAGCAGCGCCTCGATGCCAAGCAGCTTCACGGTCTTCGCCAGTTCGGCAGCATCGCTGGGAACCCGGCCATAACCGAGGTTTTGCCTCGCGCTGAGATGCGGCAGCAGGCTGCTGTCCTGGAACACGTAGCCGATGCGGCGCCGGTGCGTTGGCACGAAACGGCTTGCGTCGTGCCAGATGGCGCCATCGACTTCGATTCGCGCCGATCGAGGGCGTTCGAGCCCTGCCAGGCAACGCAGCAAGGTCGTTTTGCCGGCGCCGGAAGCGCCGGAAACGCAGGTGATTCCCCGGGGCGGAATCGCCACCTCGATATCGAGCTCGAAACGCCCTCCCCCTGGCTGCGACATGGCGTGGGAAATTCGCGCTTGCAAGGCTCTAGCTTCCGAATCTCATGCCGGGAATCGCGCCGCGCCCGAGCGCGCCGTACACGACCAGCAACACGAGGAAAGAGAAAACGACCATGGCGCCGGCGAGCCAATGCGCCTCGCTGAAGCGCAGCGCCTCGACCTGTTCGTAGATCTGCACCGAAACCACCCGGGTCTCGCCGGGAATGTTGCCGCCGATCATGAGCACGACGCCGAATTCGCCGACGGTATGGGCGAAACCGAGAATCGAGCCGCTGACGAAGCCGGGCCGCGCCAGCGGCAGGGCGACGCTGCAAAAGCGCCGCCAGGGGCCGGCGCCAAAGCTTGCCGCGACTTCCAGCGGGCGCTCGCCGATGGCATGAAAGGCGTTCTGCAGTGGTTGCACGACGAAGGGCAGCGAATAGAGCATCGAGCCGAGGACGAGCCCCTCGAAGGTGAAAGCGAGGCTGCCGAGGCCGAGCGCTGCGGTGAGCTCGCCGATCGGCCCGGCGGGCGCCAGGGCGAGCAGCAGGTAGAAGCCGAGCACCGTGGGAGGCAATACCAGTGGCAGGGCGACGAGGGCAGCCACTGGGCCGCGCAGCGCCGATCGCGTTCGCGCAAGCCACCAGGCCAGCGGCGTTCCGGCTAGCAGCAGCAGCAGCGTTGCGCTCGTCGCCAGGCGCAAGGTCAGCCAGATCGCTTGCCAGTCTTCGGCAGAGAAGCTCATGGTCGCTCCCAGTGTTCGGAATCGTTCTCGGAATCCTTCCCAGAATGCTCCAGAGCATAGCCGAAACTCGAGATGATCCGGCGCGCCTCGGCACTCTGCAGGAATTCGAGGAAAGCGCTGGCTGCGGCGTTCTCGCCGTCGAGCAGCACGGCACACTGGCGGATCGGCTCATGCAGCGCCGCTGGCACGAGCCATCCCGAGCCTCGCTCGATGGCGCCGTGGCGCCCGACCTGGGACAGTGCGACGAATCCGAGTCGCGCATTGCCCGTGGCGACGAACTGATACGCCTGGGAAATGTTCTCGCCCATGACGAGGCGGCCGGCGAG
>RKSA01000060.1 GCA_007571115.1 Gammaproteobacteria bacterium | reverse complement strand
GCGCTCGACTACGAAGGCGGCAGCCCGATCCTCTTCCAGCACCTGTTCTGGTTTTTCGGCCACCCGGAAGTGTACATCGTCGCGCTGCCGGCCTTCGGCCTCGTTTCCGACGTGCTCAGCACCCATGCGCGCAAGAACATCTTCGGCTACCGCATGATGGTCTGGGCGATCATCGTCATCGGCCTGCTCAGCTTCATCGTCTGGGCGCATCACATGTACGTCAGCGGGATGCATCCGTATTTCGGCTTCTTCTTTGCCACCACAACGCTGATTATCGCCGTGCCGACCGCGCTCAAGGTCTACAACTGGGTGCTGACCCTCTGGGAAGGCGACATCCGCATGAACGCGCCGATGTATTTCGCCATCGGCTTCATCTTCACCTTCATTCACGGCGGCCTGACGGGGCTGTTCCTCGGCAACGTCGTCATCGACCTGCCCCTGTCGGACACGTATTTCGTCGTCGCGCATTTCCACATGGTCATGGGAGTGTCGCCGATCCTCGTGCTGTTCGCGGCGCTATACCACTGGTTCCCGAAGATGTCCGGGCGCATGTACCACGAAGGCATGGCCAAGCTGCACTTCTGGTGTACCTTCCTTGGCACCTATGCCATCTACCTGCCGATGCACTATCTGGGAATCCACGGCGTGCCGCGGCGCTACTACGCGCTCGGCACGACCGAATTCATGGCGCCAGCAACCCAGGACGCGAATACCGCGATCACCATCGCCGCGCTGTTCGTCGGTGTGTCGCAACTGCTCTTCTTCATCAACGTGTTCTGGAGCCTGCGCAAGGGCAAGCCCTCGGGAGGCAATCCCTGGGGCGCCAATTCCCTCGAATGGCAGACTCCCGAAACTCCCCCGGCTCACGGCAACTGGGGCGACAAGCTGCCGGCCGTGTATCGCTGGGCCTACGACTACAGCGTTCCGGGCGCCCATCAGGACTTCATCCCGCAGAACACTCCGGAAAGCGCCGAGCCCACGGTCGATGAGGAGCATTTCGATCCCGATCACGACACATCGAAGGCCGATCTGTGAAATCGCTGAGGAATCTTGCTGACAAGCCCTGGCAACGCAAGGGCATCATCGGCGGGCTCAAGCCCGAGGGCGCCTTTGATGCAGCTCCGCAAAAGGTCGCACTCGGCTTCTTCCTGATCGTCGCGACGATCCTGTTCAGTCTGTTCGGCGTCAGCTATTTCATTCGCATGGAGCTTTCGGACTGGAGGCCCGTGTCCGAACCCGCGCAACTGTGGCTCAACACCGGCCTGCTCGCCTTGAGCAGCCTGCTGTTGCAGCTTGCCTGCAACAAGGTCAAGCGCGGCGAGGCGCGCAACGTGTTTTCGCTCTATCTCGCCGGCGGGCTGTTCGCCTTCCTGTTCATCGTCGCGCAACTGCTCGTCTGGAACGGCCTGCAAGGCGCGGGAGTGTATTTGGCGCCGAACCCTGCGGCGTCGTTCTACTATCTGCTCACCGGCCTGCACGCGATCCACGTGCTTGGCGGCCTTTGGGTCTGGAGCAGGACATCGATCCGGCTTCTTTCGGGCGCCGGGCCCGGGGAAGTGCGGCTCAGCATCGAGCTATGCACGCTCTACTGGCATTTCCTGCTGCTGGTGTGGCTGCTGATGTTCGCGATTCTTTCCAACACCTGAACGGTGCAAAACGATCTATAGACCCACAACAGGACCCACAACAGGAACCGACACGAATGAGTGAAGCTGCTGCAACAAGCGTCACCCCCGCCGAAGGGGTAACTGGCCTCGTCGACGACTGGACGGCTGACAAGCAGGCCTATCATGTGCCTTGGGGCAAGGCCATGATGTGGATCTTCCTCGTCAGCGACACCTTCATTTTCACGTGCTTTCTGGTCGGCTACCTCAACGTGCGAATGACGACGACCGATCCCTGGCCGCCGCAAAGCGAGATTTTTGCCTTGAGTTTCGGCGGGGCGCCGATCCCGCTGATCCTGATTGCCATCATGACCTTTGTTCTGATCACGAGCTCGGGGACGATGGCGCTCGCGGTGAACTACGGCTACCGGCGCGACAAGTTTCGCACCGTCCTTTTCATTTTGCTCACCGCGCTGTTCGGCGCGACCTTCGTCGGAATGCAGGCCTTCGAATGGACCAAGCTGATCGTCGACGAAGCCGTGCGCCCCTGGAGCAACCCGTTTGGCGCACCGCAATTCGGCTCGGTGTTCTTCATGGTGACCGGATTCCATGGCCTGCACGTGTCGGCAGGGGTGATCTACCTGTTATGGGTAGCGCGGCGAATCTGGGCCGGCTATTACGACAAGAAAGGCTTCGAGATCGTCGAGATCGCCGGCTTGTACTGGCACTTCGTCGATCTCGTCTGGGTATTCATCTTCGCATTCTTCTACCTTCTGTAAGGGGACGCCAATGGCATCGTCGGACACTGCGGGGCAGCAGCACCCGCTGGGAATCTACTACAAGATCTGGATCTTGCTGTTTGTCGTCAGCGCCGCCTCCTATGCGGTCGACTATTTCGACGTGCAAGGCGCGATGCGCTGGACCTTGGTCATCGTCTTCATGCTCGTCAAGGCGGGCTTCATCGTCGCGATCTTCATGCACGCGTTCTGGGAGCGAATGGCGCTGGTGCTGACGATTCTCGGCCCGCCGGGAGTGCTGCTGCTGCTGATCGCCTTCATGGCGGTGGAAGGGGATTACACTTCCGGAACCCGCTACGACTACATGGGGCACGACCCCAACGTGGTGGCGCTGACCCCCGAAGAGTGGCACGCAAGCCTCGAATCCCACGGCAAGGAGGAAACTGCCACCGAGGGCGAAGCCGCCGCCGAGCACGAAGCCGTCACCGAGCACTGAGAGGGCCCTGGGGCGCTTGGCTGCCTAGCCGCGCTCGCGCAGCCGACGAATCACCGCTGCCGTTTCGGCAGTGACCCCGAGCCAGATGCGGAACGACTCGGCCGCCTGCTCGACCAGCATGCCGAGCCCGTCGAGGGCGGTCGCAGCACCCGACTCCCGGGCCCAGCGCTGAAATGGCGTCGCGGCCTCCCCGTACACCATGTCGTAACAGCAGCAGCCCTTCGCTAGCCAGCGCTCGTCGACCGCAGGCAACTCGCCCTGCAAGCCGCTCGAAGTGCCATTGACGATCAGGTCGAACTGCCTCCCTCGCAGCTCTTGCACGCTGGCTGCGCTGACGCTGCCGGCGAAATCCTTGCAGAGCCTGGCGGCGCGTTCGGCGCTTCGGTTGCAGATCGACAGGCAGGCCGGCGCCTGCTCTTCGAGCGCTGGCAGCACGCCGCGAATGGCGCCGCCGGCGCCGAGCAGCAGCACGCGGCGCCCCTCGATGCCGATGCCGTGATTGTCGCGAATGTCGCGGACCAGGCCGATGCCATCGGTATTCGCCCCGCAAAGCTCGCCATCTTGTCGATACAGGGTATTGACGGCCCGCGAGCGAGCCGCGTTGGCACTGAGCCTTTGGCACATCGCCCAGGCTCGCTGCTTGAACGGCACGGTGACATTCAGGCCCGCGCCGCCGCCGCGAAAGAACTCCTCGACGAGCTTCTCGAAGCCCGTTGCGCTTGCGGGCAAGGCCTCGTAAGCGATATTCCTGCCGCTTTGCGCGGCGAACAGGCGGTGGATCAGCGGCGACTTGCTATGGCTGACCGGGTTGCCAACAACGGCGTAGCGATCCGGCGCCGCGCTCATGCCCATTGCCTCGGCACGAGATAGCGGCTCACGAGCTGTTCTTCCTCGCTGCCGGGTTCGGGCTGCCAGTCGTAGATCCAGCGCACCGAAGGAGGCAAGGACATGAGGATCGACTCGATCCTGCCGACTCCCGACTGCAAGCCGAACAGGGTGCCCCGATCGTGGACGAGATTGAATTCGGCGTATCTTCCGCGGCGATATTCCTGGAAGCGGCGTTGCTCCGCCGTCCACGAGAGCGACTTGCGTCGCGCGACGATCGGCAAATACGCCTCGGAGTAGCTTTCCGCCAAGGCGCGAACGAAAGCGAAGGCGTGTTCGAAGCCTCCTGCGCTCGAATCGAGGCATAGATCGTCGAAGAACAGGCCGCCGATTCCGCGCTGCTCCTTGCGGTGCTTCAGATAGAAGTACTCGTCGCAGTTCTGCTTGAAACGGGGGTAGTGGTCGGGGCCGAAGCGTTCGCAGGCTGCCCGGGCAGTGCGGTGCCAATGCGCGCAGTCTTCGTCGAAGCCGTAGTACGGGGTCAGGTCGTAGCCGCCGCCGAACCACCACACCGATGTTTCGCCGCCGGTGGCGAACAGGCGGAAATTGGCGTGGGAAGTTGGCACGAAGGGGTTCCAGGGGTGGACCACGAGGGACACTCCCATGGCTTCGTAGGAACAGCCCGCGAGTTCGGGCCTGGTAGCGCTCGCCGAAGGCGGCAGCGCCTTGCCGAACACGTGGGAAAAGTTCACTCCGGCCTTTTCAAAAACCGCGCCTTCGGTCATCACCCGGGAAATGCCGCCGCCGCCATCGCCGCGCTCCCAGCGATCAGTGACGAAGCTGCCTGCGCCGTCCTCGGCGGCCAGCGCCGAACAGATGTTCTGCTGCAATTCGAGCAGGAAGCGTTTTGCCGCTGGCACGTCTGGCTTGCTCATGGCCTGGTCCTCAACGAACCCTCGCGCCTGTCAGCAGGTCGCGGATTTCCGAGGGTTGCTCGCGGTCGCCAAGTTCGCCGGGCACCACATGGTCGATGGCCTCACCGAATTGCCGCCGCAGCTCGGCGAGGGTGCGGATTGCCGGGCTTCCCGCATGATTCGCCGAAGTCGAAACCAGCGGGCCGCCGAAAGCGCGGCAAATCGCCTGGACGACGGGGTGGCCGCTGACCCGAACCGCCACCGACGCATGGCTGCCGCGAATCCACTCGGGGAACAGCGGCGCCGGATCGGGAATCAGCCAGGTGACCGGCCCTGGCCAGCTATTTTGCAATAAGCGAAGCTGCCGCTCGGTCAAAGGCGCTAGCAGCGCCCCGAGCTGCTCGGTGCCGGCCGCGACGAGCAGCAGGCCCTTGTCGACGGGGCGGCGCTTCAGGCGCAACAGGCGCGACACGGCATGGCGATCGTGCGGGTCGCAGCCGAAGCCCCAGACCGCCTCGGTGGGGTAGGCGATCAATGCTCCCGCGCCCAGGGCTGCGGCGGCTTGTTCGGCCTGGCATTCGATCACGGACGGTTCAG
>RKSA01000077.1 GCA_007571115.1 Gammaproteobacteria bacterium | reverse complement strand
GGCCAAGGTCGCCACGAGCGTCACGGCGACGGCAAAGAAATCGCTTCGCGAATGCCGCCAGGATTTCCCCAGCATTGAGAAATCGAGCAGCGCATGAACCGCGACGAGGATCACCGCCGCCAGGCAGACCTTTGGCAGCCAGTAGAGCGCCGGAGTCAGGAACAGCGTCGCCATGGCGATGATCGCCGCAGCATAGACTCCCGCTGCAGGAGTCGCGGCGCCGGCTTCGAAATTGACGAAGGAACGCGCGAATCCGCCCGCCACGGGCATTCCGCCGCTGCACGCGCTTGCCAGGTTGGCAGCGCCGAGGCCGACGAGTTCCTGGTTCGGCTCGATGCTCTGGTGGCGCCGCACCGCGAGCGCCTGGCCGACCGAAATCGATTCGACATAGCAGACCATGGCCAATGGTAGGGCCGAAAGCAGCAGGCTGCCGAGCAATTCAGGCGCGAGTCCGGGCAAGGCGAATGTCGGCAGACCTGCGGGAACCTCGCCGAGCAGCTCGACCCCCGCGCTTTCGAGGCCAAGCCCCCAGCCGAGCCAGATTCCCAGCGCCGCGAGGACGATCGGCCCTGATCGTGCCAACGAACGCGCCGCAGCGAGGCTGACCCCGAGGCCTTCGAGCATGGCGCCGAGCCAGCGTCGCCAGGCGAGCAGCAGGGCGACTGCGGCGAGCCCTAGTGCCAGCGTCGGCAGGTGCGTTTTCCCGGCACTCGCAAGCAGCGCTGCGAACAGTTCGAGGGCGTTGCCGCGAGTCGCCGGCACGCCAAGCAGCGCCTGCAACTGGCTCAGGCTGATCAGGATCGCCGAAGCGGTGATGAATGCTGCGAGCACCGGTCGCGGAATGAAATTGGCGATGAAGCCGAGCCGCAGGACTCCCGCCACGAGCAGGATCGCGCCGGTGAGCAGCGACAGCATCAGCGCCGCGCCGGCGTATTCGGCGGGGCTGCCCAGCGGCAGCCTCGCGAGGGCCGCAGCGGTCATCAGCGAAAGCACTGCCACGGGCCCCACCGAAAGGCAGCGGCTGCTGCCGAACAGCGCGTAGACCGTCAGCCCCGATATCGCCGCGTAGAGCCCGGCCTGGGCAGGAACGCCAGCGACGAGGGCAAGGCCGAGGGCCTGGGGAATCAGCAGCACCGCGACCACCAGCGCCGCGATGAGGTCGTTGCGCAGCTCGGCAGCGCCGTAGCCGCGAATCCAGTTCCACGCTGGCAGTCGCAAGGGCGCCACTCGCCAGGCCATCGCGCCGCTATCCTTCGGCGAGCAGGCGGCGCAGGTCGATGATCGCGGCGTTGGCCCGGGAAATGTAGTTCGCCATGGTCAGCGAATGGTTCGCGAACACGCCGAACCCCGAGCCATTGAGAATGATCGGGAAATACACCGTCGCCTGGCTTGCTTCGAGTTCGCGGATGATCTGGCGCAGGCTCGCCTCGGCATTCTTGTCGGCGAGCACTGCGGCGAAATCGATCTCGACCGCGCGAAGGAAATGGATCAGCGCCCAGGATGCACCCCGGGCCTCGTAAAAGATGTTGTCGACTTGCAGTCGGGGGGTGCGTGTCACGACTTCGCCGCCAGTGGGAGTCGACTGGGCCGCAGCCGGTTCGCCGGCCGTGTCGGTGTTGACGCGACGCTGCCCGACACTCGCGCTGAGGCGCTGGGAGAGGCTGCCGAGCCGCGTTTCAACGTCTTCGAGCCAGGTCGCGAGATTGTCGGCCCGGGCGAAGAATTGCGCTTCCCGGTCGCTGGCGTCGGAAATCCGCCCCAGGTACGAGCGCAGGCTTTCCGCAGCCTCGCCGTAGACACTTTCGCTCCGGGGGAAAATCCAGCTTGCATTATCGAAGTGGAAATTCGGCTCGGCAACGATCAGGTCGGCGTCTTCGGTCGATTGCGACTGCGAGCGGCTGAAGCTTTCGCGCATCGCCCGGGACAGGTCGCGAAGCTGCACGAGGGCGCCGAATTCCCAGCTCGGGATGTTGTCGAGATACACGCCAGGAGGCATGACGTCGTTGCTCAGATAGCCGCCGGGCTTGTCGAGCAGGGTTTCGGCGACTCCGATCATCGCTGCGGTGGTGGCGGCGCCGACCACGTAATCGTTGCCGTGGACGGCAAGCTGCGCATCGGTCAGGCGTTCGATCGGCAGCAGCCCCGGCTCGCGGCTCCAGTAGCCGCCCAGGGCGATGACGAGCAGCGCGACGAAGGCCACTCCCCACAGCACGAGCCGCGTGGCGCCACCGCCCAGGCTTGGCAGCCACGCCAGCGGGCCGCCCCAGGCCCGCAGCCGCTGGCCGCGGGTGCGCAGGGCATCCCATTTCTCTCTGAACCAGCCGATCATGGCCACAGTGTACCGCAATTGCCAGTGCCTGGCCTTCAAGGCTTGGGCATCCGCAGCCGCAGCAGCACGCCGCTGGCGATCTCGATATTGGCGCGAAGCCGGTAGCCAGGAGTCGAATTGCGCATGACGCCGTAGATCCATCTTGCCAGCTCGTCGTCGGGAGCGGTGATATGCACCAGTGCCTGCGCTTGCCGTGCCTGGGAGGCGATATCGATCAGGGTTCGCTCGATCGCTGCGGTCCGCTGGCGCAAGGCGGCTTCGTCGAGAGGGAAAAACAGGTCTCCAGAGTTGCGCTCGGCCGCAAGGGCTTGCCGGGCAGTGGCGATTCCGGGGTGCGATCCGTCGATGATTTCGGCGCGGTTGAGCATCCGTTCGGCATTGCCGAAGTCGCCTCGGTTGGCGGCTTCCCGGGCAAGCGCCAGATAGCGCTCGACGATGCCCTGCAATCCTTGCAGAGCGAGCTCGTTGCCGGGTTGCAGGCGCAGCACTTCGCGGAAATGGTCGTAGGCATTGTCCGATTGCGGAACGAGAAGCTGGTCGCGGTCGAGGGCCTGCAGGCCGGCAAAGAGCAGGTCGGCAATTCGTTGCCGCGCTTCGGCAGTGATCGCTTCCGCTGCGGTTTCCCCGGCGGGGATCGTGCGCATCTCGGGAAGATCCACCGGCCGTTGCCGCGCCGACTCCCGAGCCGGCGCCGCACAGGCCGAAAGCAGGGCAGCGAGCAGCACGATGCACGGCAGGTGGCGCAACAGATACGACATGGGAACATTCTACCCGAGCAATTCGCTCCAGGGCAGGAATTCAAGCAGGTCTCCCGGCGCGACCGAGGTGTGGGGAGGCAGCACGAGCAGGCCCGAGGAGCGGCTTAGGGAAATTCCCGCCCCTGAGCTCTGGTTGGCGTCAAGGACGATTTGCTGTTCGCCCGAGCCTTCGGCAGAGACAAGCGAAGCGCGGGGATACTCCTGCCTTGGCCCGCTTCGCGGCAGGGAAAACCCTGCTGGCAGGCGATAGCCGGCAGGGGCGCGGGCTGCTCCCCCCATCATGGCGAGCAGTGCCGGGCGGACGATCAGCACGAAGGTGACGAAAGCCGAAACCGGATTTCCCGGCAGGCCGAAGAAGGCCGTCTGCCCGAGCTTGCCCCAGGCGAGGGGCTTGCCGGGCTTGATCGCGAGCTTCCACAGGCGCAGTTCGCCTTCGGCCTCCACTGCGGCGCGGACGTGGTCTTCCTCGCCCACCGAAACGCCGCCGGTCGAGATGATGCAATCGACTTTGCCAGCGGCTTCGACCAGGATGCGCCGGGTCTGGGCGATTTCATCCTGCGCCGTGCCAAGATCGGCGACGCTCGCTGGCAGCTCCTGCAGCAGGCTCGCCAGGGCGTGGAAATTGCCGCTGTAGATTCGCCCTGGAGCAAGCGGCTCGCCGGGCCGGGTCAATTCGTTGCCGGTTGCGAGCAGGCCGACTCGCAGCCGCCGCCGCGCCCGGATCGTGGCGATTCCGCTCGAGGCGAGCACGCCGAGATCCTGGGGCAGCAGCCGATGCCCGGCCTCGAACAGCAAGGTGCCGGCGCGAACCGAATCGCCGGCCTGGCGAACGTGATCGCCGGGAGCCACAGCTTCGAGAATTCGCACCTCGTCCGGGCCGCCCTCGCAATGTTCCTGGATGACCACGGCGTCAGCGCCTGGGGGCAGGGCTGCGCCGGTAAAGATTCGCGCCGCCTCGCCGACCGGCAGCGCAGCGCCCGTCTCGCCCGCAGCGATGCGGCGCCGCACGGGAAGCGTCACCGGCACTTCGCGCGCATCGCTGGCGCGCAAGGCATAGCCGTCCATGGCGCTATTGGCAAAAGGCGGCACGTCGATGGGAGCGCGAATGTCTGCCGCGAGCACCCTGCCACACGCACCGAGCAGCTTGACGCTCTCCTCGCCAGCAATGCGCGGCGCCTCGCGCCAGATCAGGCGGCAGGCCTCATCGACTGGGGTCAAAGTGGTGCTTGTGGATTCAACGGATGCCATCGTGCCACCGCTGTCCCCCCACCGGCGCGCCTGCGGGCTGGCACCCTTGCCTTGCCGACTCCCCCTCAAGGGGGGAGTGATGTTGTGGCTTCGTTTCACGCCGAAAATCACCCTCCCCTTGAGGGAGGGTCGAAAGGCGCAAGCCTTTCGGGGAGGGGGCCGCTGTTCGGTTTTGGCAGCGCATTCGTGCCGGATCGCGGTTCACGCTGCCGCTCGCTTGGTTGGGTCGTACAGGTCGCGCACGGTTTGCCGCAGTTGCTTCTGCCAGTTTCTCGCCTTGATGCCGAAGCTGTCGAACAGCTTCTTCCCCGACAGGGTCGAATTGAAGATCTCCGGCGCCCGGGGAGGCTTTTCGTTGAGTTGCACCTGGCCGAGCAACTGGTATATCTGCTCGTCGTGGCTGGCGGCGTATTCGATGGCCAGCAT
Source organism: Gammaproteobacteria bacterium (assembly GCA_007571115.1). Taxonomy (GTDB): domain Bacteria; phylum Pseudomonadota; class Gammaproteobacteria; order Pseudomonadales; family Pseudohongiellaceae; genus UBA9145. Next base: position 9,574 of record RKSA01000077.1, on the reverse strand, counting down.
CGCGAACTCCTTCTCCCATGCCGGAGTCAGGCCGACGTAATGATACGTTCCCCAGACGCTGGCCTGGCAGTCGACTTGCTGGCAGATCGCGAAAATCGCCGCAGCGAGATCCTCGGTGCTCGTCGGGCTCAGCCGCCGCCGCCAGACCTCGATCTCGCCCTGGTAGCGCTTGACGCCGCGAATCCACGACTTGATCAGGCCGCACTTGTGCGGGCCGAACAGCCAGCCAGGCCGCAGCACGACGTGTTCGGCCAGCTCGCTGACGCGGCGTTCGCCTGCCAGCGAGGATTCGCCGTAGACGCCTCCTGGCGCCGGGTCGTCGTCCTCGCTGTAGGCGAGCCGTTTCGCGCCGTTGAACACATAGCTCGTGGAAAGATGCAGCAGCGGCAGGTTCGCGTCGTGGCAGATTTCCGCGAGAACCCCCGGCAGTTCGGCATTGATCGAGCGGCATCGCTTTGCCATGAGCTCGGCGCGTTTCAGCGCACCGTGGTTGCCGGAAATGAAATCCGCCAGATTGACAAGCTGGCTCGGCTGGAATTCCTTGACCATCGCCGCGAGGGTCGCGGCATTGTCTGCGGTGCAATGCTTTTCCGCCGGCGCAAAGAAGGGCAGTCCGCCCTTGCGCAGGATTTCTGCAAATGCCTTGCCAGTCGGGCTTCTCGCGCCGACCACGAACAGCTTCATCATTCAGGCATGATTCAGAAAGGGATGTCGTCGTCTTCGAGGTTGTCGAAAGGTGCCGGCTTGGCCTCGCCGCCGGCTCCACTCGCTGGCGCGGCAGCGGTCGGCTGCTCGTTGCCCGCAGCCGCTGGCTGGCGCTGCTCGAAATCCGCGCCCGAGGAGGCCTCGCCTCGCGAGTCGAGCATTTGCATGTCGTTGGCGACGATCTCGGTCGAATAGCGCTTCACGCCGTCCTGCTCCCAGGAGCGAGTCTGCAAGCGGCCTTCGACATAGACTTTCGATCCTTTTTTCAGATACTGCTCGACGATTTCCGCGAGCCGGGAGAAAAACACCACGCGGTGCCATTCGGTGCGCTCCTGGCGCTCGCCGCTGTTGCGGTCCTTCCACGATTCGCTCGTGGCGATGGCTACATTGGCAACCGCGTTGCCGCTCGGTGTGTATCGAATTTCCGGATCTCTGCCGAGATTGCCGATGAGAATGACCTTGTTGATGCCGCGTGCCACGTTGACCTCCAGTTCGCATTGCAATTCGTCGTGCCCGCAAGTCTATACCATCGCGCCGTGCATTGCGTAATTTCTGGCGAAGAAACCTTGCCAGCCCCGATCTGCGGTTTGCTCCCCGGATGCGCTTGGCGGATAATTCGCCGTTTGACCTGCCCGGCCCCGCCATGGATTCGCTTTTCGTCAAAGGTGCGCGTACGCACAATCTGAAAAACATCGATCTGACGATCCCTCGCGACAAGCTCGTCGTGATTACCGGCCTGTCGGGCTCGGGCAAGTCCTCGCTGGCCTTCGACACCCTGTATGCCGAAGGCCAGCGGCGCTACGTCGAATCTCTTTCGACCTATGCCAGGCAGTTCCTGTCGATGATGGAAAAGCCCGATGTCGATCACATCGAGGGCCTTTCGCCGGCGATTTCGATCGAGCAGAAATCGACCTCGCACAACCCCCGCTCGACCGTCGGCACGATCACCGAAATCCACGACTACCTGCGCCTGCTGTTCGCTCGGGCCGGCGAGCCCTTTTGCCCCGAGCATCGCGTCAGGCTCGAGGCGCGCACCGTCAGCCAGATGGTCGATCAGGCCCTGGCCCTTCCCGAAGGCACGCGCATCATGGTGCTCGCTCCGGTCGTTCGCGAACGCAAGGGCGAGCACGTTCACGTGTTCAACGAATTGCGCGCGGCAGGTTTCATCCGCGCCCGGGTCGACGGGCTCGTCTGCGAAATCGAGTATCCTCCCGAGCTGGAGAAGAACCGCAAGCACACGATCGAGGCCGTGATCGACCGGCTGCGGGTGCGCCCCGAGCAGGCCCAGCGCCTCGCGGAAAGCTTCGAGACCGCCTTGCAGCTCTCCGACGGAATCGCCATCGTCGCCAACATCGATGCCGAGGACGCTTCCAGCGACCTGGTGTTTTCGGCGCGCTTCGCCTGCCCCCATTGCGGCCACAGCATCCGCGAGCTCGAGCCGCGGCTGTTCTCGTTCAACAATCCGGCCGGCGCCTGCCCGGCCTGTGACGGCCTCGGCGTTCGCGAATTCTTCGACGAGGCACGGGTCGTCCAGGATCCCGAACGCAGCCTCGCCCAGGGAGCGATTTTCGGCTGGGAGCCTCGCAATTTCTGGTACTACTCGATTTTGCAGGCACTCTCCGAGCATTACGGGTTCAGCCTCAAGGTGCCATTCAAGCAACTGAGCAGCCGCCACCGCGATCTGATTCTCAACGGCAACAAGGGCGAGGTGATCGAGTTCCGCTACGTCAACGATCGCGGCACGACCTTCGCCAGGCAACGCTCTTTCGAGGGAGTCATCCCCAACATCGCGCGGCGCTACGGCGAAACCGATTCCGAACGAGTGCGCAGCGCGCTGGCGCGCTACATCAGTTTCCAGGCCTGCCCCGACTGCGGCGGAGCGAGGCTGCGCGAAGATGCGCGCCACGTGTTCATCGAGGGATGCAGCCTTCCCGACATCAGCGCCATGACCGTGGCCCGCGCGGCGCAATACTTCGAGGAATTGCGTCTCGAGGGCAAGCGTGGCCGGATCGCCGAAAAAGTCCTCAAGGAGCTGCAACAGCGGCTCAGGTTCCTCGTCGATGTCGGGCTCAACTACCTGACCCTTGATCGCAGCGCCGAGACGCTTTCCGGAGGCGAGGCCCAGCGAATCCGCCTTGCGAGCCAGATCGGCGCCGGCCTCGTCGGAGTCATGTACATCCTCGACGAGCCCTCGATCGGCCTGCACCAGCGCGACAATGGCCGCCTGCTCAAGACCCTGACTCGCCTGCGTGACCTCGGCAACACCGTGCTCGTCGTCGAGCACGACGAGGAGGCGATTCGCCAGGCCGATCACGTCATCGACATCGGGCCTGGAGCGGGAGTTCACGGCGGCACCGTCGTCGCCGAGGGGCCGGTCAGCGCGATCGAGAGCTGTGCGGAGTCGATCACCGGCCAGTACCTTTCGGGCAAGGAGACGATCGTCGCGCCGCGCGAGCGAACGCCCCGCGACTGCGAGCGCCTGCTCGTCATCGAGGGCGCCCGGGGCAACAACCTGCGCGAAATCGACGTCGAGCTCCCCCTTGGGCTGTTCACCTGCGTGACCGGCGTTTCAGGCTCGGGAAAATCGACCCTGGTCAACCGCACCCTGTATCCCCTCGCCGCCACGCGGCTGAACAGGGCGCAGTCGCTGTCGCCGGCGCCCTACGAATCGATTTCGGGGTTGCAATGGCTCGACAAGGTCGTCGACATCGACCAGAGCCCCATCGGACGCACGCCGCGCTCGAATCCGGCCACGTATACCGGGCTGTTTTCCCCGGTTCGCGACCTGTTCGCCGCCACCGCCGAGGCTCGCAGCCGCGGCTACAAGCCGGGCCGTTTCAGCTTCAACGTCAAGGGAGGCCGTTGCGATGCCTGCCAGGGCGACGGCGTCATCAAGGTCGAAATGCATTTCCTTCCCGACATCTACGTTACCTGCGACATCTGCCGCGGCAAGCGCTACAACCGCGAAACCCTCGAAGTCAAGTACAAGGGCAAGGACATTCACCAAGTCCTCGACATGACGGTGGAAGAGGCCCGGCAATTCTTCGACGCGATTCCCGCAGTCGCCGGCAAGCTGCAAACGCTGCTTGACGTCGGCCTGTCGTACATCCGCCTCGGCCAGGCTGCGACCACGCTATCCGGCGGCGAGGCGCAGCGCGTCAAGCTGTCCCGGGAGCTGTCGCGGCGCGATACCGGCAGCACGCTGTACATCCTCGACGAGCCCACCACGGGCCTGCACTTCCACGATATCCGCCAATTGCTCAAGGTGCTGCACCGCCTTCGCGACCACGGCAACACCATCATCGTCGTCGAGCACAATCTCGACGTCATCAAGACCGCCGACTGGATCATCGACCTCGGCCCCGAAGGCGGCGGCGAAGGCGGCCGCATCGTCACCAGTGGCACCCCCGAGCAAGTCGCCGCAGTCCCAGCTTCCCACACCGGCAGATACCTGCAAAACGTGCTGCCCTCGACACCCGCGCAAGACCTTGAAGAAGCCGTCTAGGCAGGTGAGTGCCTGGCTCAGTCCCACATGTTCCTGAACCAGCACAGGGGCTTGACCAAGGGGCGCTCCTGGGGCATTCTGGCGCAACCGGGGGCATGTTGCAGCAGTTTCGCTTCGCCTGCCACTAGCCACTAGCCAAGGGAAAGCGAGAGTGACTCGAACCGTCATCGACCTGTTTTGCGGTGCAGGAGGATTGTCGGAAGGGTTCCGGCAGGCTGGATTCTCGGTGCTGGCGGGCAATGACTGCAATGAGCACGCGGGCGAAACCTTTGTGTCATCGCATGATGGCGCAAAATTCTTGCATGGCGCGATCGAGGACTTTTCGGCCAAGGATTTCCTTGCTGCAACAGGATTGCGGGCAGGCGAGCTTGACTGCCTGATCGGCGGGCCTCCGTGCCAGGCGTTCAGCGTCTACAACCACCAGCGCGGCTTGCACGACAAGCGTAGCGACCTGTTCCAGGAATATCTGCGATGCGTTGCAGGGGTGAAGCCCCAATGGGTAGTCATGGAGAATGTGACGGGAATTACTTCCGTTGGAGGCGGGCAGGCCGTGCAGAAAATTTTGCGTCGGCTGAACTCGTTGGGCTATGCGGTGGACATGCGGATTCTTCGCTGCGAGGAATATGGCGTGCCCCAGGAACGGCGGCGGGTGTTCTTTGTCGGCAATCGGGCAGGGCTGCCCATCCATTGGCCATCTCCAACCCATGGGCCAGGCAAGCTGCCTTATGTGACCGTGGGAGACGCCCTGAGTGACTTGCCAGAATTGAAAAACGGGGAAGATCCGGGAGTCCAGGCGTATCGCACTCGTGCCCGCTCGGTGTATCAGCATGATATGAGAGGAAAATCCAGCTTTGTTCACAACCACGCAGCTCCGCGACTTGCGCGGATCAATCTGGAGCGGATGAAATACATCCAGCAAGGAGGAAGCTGGCGCGATGTGCCGGTGCATTTGCTGCCAAAAGGGATGCAGCGCGCTCGCCGCTGCGATCATACCAAGCGTTATGGGAGGCTTCATCCCGATGGGTTGTCCGGCACCATATTGACAAAATGCGATATCCACTGGGGTTCTTTCATCCATCCGGAGCAAGACCGTTCGTTGACGGTTCGAGAAGCGGCGCGGCTCCAGTCATTCCCTGACTGGTTCGTTTTCGCCGGTCCACGAACCGAGCAGTTCGTGCAAGTGGGGAATGCCGTTCCGCCGCTCGTCGGAAGAATGATGGCGGAAGCGGTTCTGCAATCTTCGGCGATGCAGGCGACGTGCTCAGACATGCCTGCCGAGGAGTTTTCCCTTGCACTATAAACCCGAGTCGTATGTTGCCGAGGTGCTTGGCAGACCTTCCACGGAAAGGTTTGATCCTGGTCTTGAAGGGTTTTCCTGCCCCTTCGTGGGGGCAACGTGTACAAAGCGCAGCGCTTCGCTTTCCGAGCCGTACCCGGTTTGTTCAATATTCAATCAAGACAGGCAAATCTGTGTCTGCCCAAAGCGCTTCCACCAGGCCCACTTTCTCAGGGACGTGGTTCGTCACTGCTGGTCTGGTGAAAGGCCAGCCAGGATCAAGGCTGTCAAGGAAGTGAAGATGAAGGGTTTCGGCAATGTGGATTTTGTCATTGCCGATATTCTGGAAAACGGCGAAGTTGGCCAGTTCCTCTCTGTCGAATTGCAGGCGATCGATATCACGGGAACAGTAATGGATGCCTACCAATCCTGGCTAGCTGGAGAGAGGCTTTCCAGCAAGAAATCTTACGGCATGAATTGGAGCAATGTCCATAAGAGATACATTACGCAGTTGATTCGAAAAGGATATTTCCATCATCATTGGGGCACGAGAATCGTTGCTATCATGCAGGACGCAGTATATCAATATATCAAGGAATGGGCGGATTTCATGCGGTCTCCAGATGTGCAGGACAAAAACATAAACATAGTGTTCATGTCATACAAGTTTGAACAGGATCCGGATTCACCGAAAGCTCAGCGCCTCGCATTATCCGAAGTGGAGGGGACCAGCCACGCGAATCTGCAGCAGGCTATCCTGTACAAGGAACCACCTTCACGTGAGCAGTTCTGTGGTCAGATATTGCAGGCGATCGATCGAAATCTCTAGCCGTGCTTTGCAAGGCCAACAGCTTGTTTTGCGTTGGTCGTGTTGCAGTTAGGGCGACTGTCTCGCTTTGGCATTGGAGAATGCGTCGGCAGCGGCTAGTGAACGAGGTGGATTGTCTGGGTTGTTGCGCCTTCGAGGGCGAAGCGGACATCGTTCCATCGTGGCGGGCCGAAGCGGCCCTTGGCGTTGTTGGAGAATCCCCAGGGCTCGGTGGGGATGCCGATGAAGTTGGCGTCGAGTTCGTCGTTGCCGTTGACGTCGTGCATGATCCTGATTGCGTATTGTCCTGCTGGCAGATCTTCGGCGACAAAAGTCATCGAGCCGGTCGTTGCCGCTTGCGCAAAGCTCGCCGCCACGGCGGTGTCGCTGCCGTCGAACTGGGCCTTTCCGGCAAACACCTCGACTTGTATCGTTCCCTTGCTCTCGCGAATGTCCTCGATGACGATGGTCAGGGTTTCGGCCCTGGCCAGGCCATGGGCGCCGAGTGCCAGGCCGAATGTCGCGACGAGTGCGCAGGCAGGGAACAGGCGGATGGCGGTCATGATCTCGCTCCTTTGGCGATTGGCTATAAGTGCGGACATTCTGATCTCCCGCACCGGTCTTGGCAAGAGCCTGCCCAGGTTCCCAATCCAGTCTCTCGCCCCAAGGCAGCCCCAAGGCGCCGCAGTCGAGTTCCGCATCGAGCGCCGCTTCGGTGCTGCTCGATCTTCCATGCATGGAAGAGGGCGGACGCGGTGGCTTCGTTCAGACTGCCCAGTCGGTTGAGAGCGCTTCTGCCTGTTCGAGCACCGTCCGCGTTGCGTCTTCCTGCCTGTCCGGTGGATAGCCGTGCTTGCGCAGCACGCGCCTGACGAGGCGGCGCAAGTTGGCACGGACGTTCTCACGCAAGGTCCAGTCGATGGTCACGTTGGCCCGCACCGTTTCGACGAGTTCCCGGGCGATGTCGCGCAAGGTTCCGTCGCCGAGCACTTGCACGGCGCTGTCGTTGACTCCCAAGGCGTCATAGAAAGCGAGTTCGTCTTCGCACAGGCCAAGCTCCTCGCCGCGAGCATCGGCTTTGCGTATCTCTCGCGCCAGCTTGATCAGTTCCTCGATCACTTGCGCCGCCTCGACAGCCCGGTTCTGGTAGCGGCGGATGGTCCGTTCGAGCAGCTCGGTAAACGAGCGCGCTTGCACGATGTTTCTGCGCTGGCGGCGGGTCGCTAGCTCGCCCTTGAGCAGCTTGGTCAGCAATTCGACCGCAAGATTCGGTCGCTTCATGCCACGCACTTCGCTGAGAAATTCATCGGAAAGCACCGACACGTCAGGTTTCGCAAGGCCGGCTGCGGCGAAAATGTCCACCACTCCCTCCGGCGCGACCGCTTTCGCGATGATCTGCCGTATCGCGTGGTCGAGTTCTTCATCGGATCTTGCATCGGCGTCGGCCCGCTTCGACAACGCTGCCCGGACGGTTTGGAAAAATTCCACATCGTCGCGAATGCGCTCGGTTTCGGCAGCAGGCGCGGCCAGGGCGAAAGCCTGGGTCAGTTCGAGCACCGCCGCGAGGCAGCGTTTCTTGCCATCCTCCTGGGCGAGCACGTGCTCCTGGGCTGCCGCCAGCAAGTTCAGCCGTGTGGCCGGTGTTCCGCCAGCCCATTGCGAACGGTCAAGGCCATGAAACAGCCCGAGACACACCTCGTGCTTCTCCAGCATGACATTCACGGCCTGTTGCTTGTCGAGGGCGGTTTCGCCCGTGCCGCCGCTTTCGGTATAGGTCGCGAGCGCTCGCTTGAGTTCATGGGTCAGCCCGAGATAGTCGACCACGAGGCCGCCCGGCTTGTCGCGGAATACCCGGTTGACCCGCGCGATCGCTTGCATCAGGCCGTGGCCTTGCATGGGCTTGTCCAGATACATCGTGTGCAGGCTCGGCGCATCGAAGCCAGTCAGCCACATGTCGCGCACGAGCACCACGCGCAAAGGGTCTTCCGGGTCGCGGAAGCGTTTTGCGAGCGCCTCGCGGCGGGCCTTGTTGCCGATATGCGGCTGCCAGTCGCGCGGATCGGAAGCCGCCCCGGTCATGACGATCTTGATCTGCCCCCTGGCGTCGTCCCCGTCTTCCCAGCCTGGTCGCAATCGCGCGAGTTCGCGATAGAGCTCGATGCAGATGCGCCGGCTCATACAGACGATCATCGCCTTGCCTTCGATGGCCTCGAGGCGACCTTCGAAATGCTCGACGATGTCGCGGGCAACGAGCTCGATTCGCGGCCTGGCACCGACGATCGCTTCGAGTTGCGCCCATTTGCTCTTCAGCCTTTCGCGGCGACCGACCTCCTCGCCTTCGGTGGCTTCATCGAAATCGGGCTCGATCTTCGGTCGCTGGTCCTCGTCGAGAGCGAGTTGTGCCAGTCGGCTCTCGTAATGGATCGGTACCGTGGCGCCATCCTCGACCGCGCGCGCGATGTCATAGATGCTGATATGGTCGCCGAACACCGCCCGGGTGTTGGCATCGGCGAGCTCGATGGGAGTGCCCGTGAAGCCGATGAACGATGCGTTTGGCAGTGCGTCTCGCATGTGCCGCGCGTAGCCATCGATAAAATCGTACTGGCTGCGATGGGCCTCGTCAGCGATGACGACGATGTTGTGCCGGTCGCAAAGCGGCCGATGCCTGTCGGCTGGGGAGTTTCGCGGACGAGGAGATTCCTCGCGAGCTTCGGTCAGAGGCGTTTCGGGAAAGAATTTCTGGATCGTCGTGAAAATCACGCCACCGGATTGGACGTCGAGTTTCGCGCGCAAATCCACCCGGTTTTGCGCTTGCCTGGGTTCCTGGCGCAACAGGTCGGCGCAACGCGAGAAGGTGCTGAACAACTGGTCGTCGAGATCGTTGCGGTCGGTCAGCACCACAAGAGTGGGGTTGGCCATGGCCGGCTCGCGGATGATGCGCCCGGCGTAGAACGCCATCGTCAGGCTCTTTCCCGAGCCTTGGGTATGCCATACCACACCGATGCGACGGTCGCCCGGCTCGCCGCCGGGGCGAAGCCCCGTTTCGTATACGCCTGGCGGCTCGCTCACCTGGCGAAGGCGCGCTGCGCGCAAGGTCTCGGCAACGGCGGCCTGCACGGCGTGAAACTGGTGGTAGCCGGCGATTTTCTTCACCAGCGCTGCGCCTTCGCCTGATCGATCGGCGTCGAACACGATGAAGTCGCGCAACAGCGCCAGAAACCGCTGCCGGGCGAACACGCCCTCGAGCAGCACCTGGAGTTGTGGAATGTCCGGTGCCGCG
>RKSA01000045.1 GCA_007571115.1 Gammaproteobacteria bacterium | reverse complement strand
CACGACTGGGGCGAGTTGCTGTCGAGCCTGTACGACGACGTGTTCCGGCTGGCGCTGAAGCTTTGCCGGTCGAAGGTGCTGGCGGAAGATCTGGCCCAGGAGACCTTTCTGCGGGCCTGCCGTTTCCAGCATACCTTGCGCGATGCCGACGCAACCAAGGCTTGGCTGTTCACGATTCTCAGAAACGAGAACAGCAGGCGCTTCGAGCGCCGCGAATGCGAATGGGAGGATATCGAGCAGTTGGTGGCCGCTGGCGCTCGCAGCCACGAGCCCGACTGGCGCGCCGAATCCCATTTGCTCCGGCGCGCCATCGCCGAACTCGGTGCCGACTATCGAGAGCCCCTCGTCCTGCAAGTGTTTGGCGGATACACCGGCAGGGAAATCGCTGTGCGGCTCAATCTGAACAGCAACACCGTCACGACCAGGCTGTTTCGCGCCAAAGCGCAGCTCGGTCGCAAGTTCGAGCGCAAGTCCGGGCGAAAGCCGGAGAACAAGCCCGGGTGAAAGTTCGAGCAGAAAACCCCGGTCTAGCCGATCTGTGCCTATACTCCATGGCCAGCCATGGCGATCAGGACTTCCAGCGGAACCATCAGCAAGGCACGGCGGTTGCTGCGTCGCGGCAGGGAATGGCTGCCGACCCTTTGTCTCGCCTGCCATCGGCCGCTATGCAGAAGCTATAGCCTGTGTCGCGAATGCGAAGCCGAACTGCCGTGGCTGGTCGATGCTTGCGATCACTGCGGCGAGGAGCTTGCCGATCCGGCGGCAAGCGCTACCTGCCCGCGTTGCCGGCTCGACCCGCCCGGTTTCGAATCGTGTTACGCCCCGTTGGCGTACCTGCCTCCGGTCGACAAGTGGATCGTCGATTTCAAGTTCAACGCGAACTTTGCCAGTGGCTACGTCCTGAGCAGGATCCTCGCCCGGGCGATGCGCATTCGCTGGAGCGACGGCAAGCGGCCCGATCTGCTGCTTCCGACGCCCTTGCACCGGTCGAAACTGCGGCAGCGCGGCTTCAATCAGGCCCTCGAGATCGCAAAGGTGCTGGCGGCCGAAACCGGCATTCCATTGCAGGCGAGGTCGTTGCGCAAATCCCGGGCCACTGCGCCGCAGACGCGAATGCAGGGCGCGCGGAAACGCAGCGCGAACGTGCGTTCCTCGTTCGAGCTCGAGTCGCGGCAAGCGCTCGGGAATGCGCGGCGCATCGCGCTCGTCGACGATGTCGTGACGACGATGAGCACGGTCCGGGAGCTCTCCCGGGTGCTCAAGCGCGCAGGAGTGGAAGAAGTGGAGGTCTGCTGCCTCGCCAGAGCTGGGCCCTGAGCTTTTGCGGGAGCTGGGCGAGGCTAGAACTGGTACTTGATTCGACCGTAGGCGACTCGTCCGTTCTGGTCGAGGATGCGAGTCGCTGAGTTGAGGATCTGCATCGTCTTGCGATCAAAGACGTTCTGGATGCCGAAGGAGATCACCGCGCGGTCATCGGAGTCGGTGGCCAGATGGTAGCCGTATTCGAGGTCCACCGTGGTGATGCTGTCGACGAGGTCGTTGATCTCGTCGACGCCCAGCTCGGACAGGTCGCGGGAGGAATCGAAATAGCGCGTTATCGCGCTTGCCATGTGGTTGCCAAACTCCCAGCTCAGCTTGAGGTTGCTGCGCAATTCGGGGCTCGTCAACTGCACCGCAGGCAGGTTTTCGCCCACGGCCTCGAACAGGCCCTCGGTGTCATAGAAGTCCCGCACATAGCCCGCCTTGGTGCTTAGCGTGAACTGGCCAAAGCGCTCGGTGGTCCACGCGTAGGCCGCGCCGATATCGAAGCCGCTGCTGCGCAGGTTCGGGCCGCTCGATGCATCCTGCAGGGGATTGACGTCAAGCTCGCTGTGCCACACATTGGCGTCGAGCTTGAGCGCCTCCAGCGGCGCCGAGTGCAGCCCGATGCTGAAATCGAGCGTGTCGTCGGCGAAGCCATTGCGCAAATCGGCAGTCGAGGCCGTTCTCGCGACCTTGATCAAGGGGCTGCCGGCATCGGGCAGGAACATCGGGTCGACGCTGAAACTGATGAGCGCGGGGGAGGTTTCGGCCTGCGCGACTTCCTGGCCGTGCACGGGAAGCGCCGCAGCCAGAAGGACCAGCAGCGCAAGCTGCGGTCTGCGAGGAAACCTTTTGCTGATTCGCGACAACATGCGACTTCTAGCCCAAATGCCTGACATGCACATAAGGCCACAAGCGCGGAAGTTTTGCAAGCGCCTTTTTTTCCAAGCGTCTTTCTTGCAAGCGTCCTTCCTTGCACGCGTCCTTCTTGCAAGCATTCTGGCTTGCTCGCGGCTATCTGCCGTGATCGCCCCGGCTTTGCGCCCCTGCGCGAGGCCGGGCCATGCCGCTCCCGATCTTGCCGACTCCTCCCCGGTTTGGCAGGTCGTTCAGCAAGCTCGACACGGCGCCCGATTGGCCAGGCGGAATCCAGCGCGGCGCGAGCTCCGCCAGCGGCGCCAGCACGAACTCGCGCTCGCAGAAGCGAGGATGGGGCAACTGCAATTCGGCACTGCTGACGGTTCTATCGCCCCAGCAGAGCAGATCGAGATCGAGCACTCGCGGTGCGTTGCGCCGCGCATCGCGCTGGCGTCCGAATGCGGCCTCGATCTGCAACAGCTCTTCGAGCAGGCTCTGCGGCGTCAGCGCTGGCAATGGCCATAGCGCGGCGACCGCGTTGACAAAGTCCGGCGTTCCTGGCGCACAGTCGACGGGTTCTGCGCGATAGAGCGAGGAACAGCGCGGTGGCCGAACGCTGATTCGGCGCAGCTCGCGGAACGCCTGTCCGACCATCGCTGCCGGATCGCCATGACGACCGCTCAGGTTGGAACCGAGGGCAACGAGCGCGGCTGCGTCGAATTCCGCGTCAGTCGCGCTGCTTTGCTGACAATTCATGGACGGCATCGACGAAAACGGCCACGTGATCGGGATCGACCTCGGGAGTGATGCCATGGCCGAGATTGAAGACATGGCCGGGGCCAGGACCGAATGATCGCAGAATGGCGCCGACCTCCTTGCGAATCGCCTCGGGCGAGGCATAGAGCACGGCAGGGTCCATGTTGCCTTGCAAGGCGACCTGGCTGCCGATGCGCGAGCGCGCCTGGCCGATATCGATGGTCCAGTCGAGGCCTGCGCACTGGCAGCCACTGGCGGCGATCTCTTCCAGCCAGAGACCTCCTTGCTTGGTGAACAGGATGCACGGCACCGGCCGCCCCTCGTTTTCCTTGCGCAGGCCCTGCACGATCTGCCGCATGTACGCCAGGGAAAACTCGCGCCAGGCCGAAGTCGAAAGAATGCCGCCCCAGGTATCGAAAACCTGCACGATCTGGGCGCCGGCTCGAATCTGCTCGTTGAGATACCGGGTCACCGCGTCGGCGAGCTTGCGCAATAACAGATGTCCAGCTTCCGGATCGTTGTAGATGAATTGCTTGGCGCGCCGGAAATCCTTGCTGCCACTGCCTTCGATCATGTACACGGCCAAGGTCCAGGGGCTGCCGGAAAATCCGATCAGTGGCACGCGGCCATCGAGTTCGCGCCGGATCAGCGCGACCGCATCCATCACGTAGCCCAGGTCGCTGGCAGGGTCAAGCTCGGGGAGGGCTTCGACGTCGGCCATCGAGCGAATCGTCTTGCGAAATCGCGGGCCTTCGCCAGGGGTGAAATACAGGCCCTGCCCCATGGCGTCGGGAATCGTCAGGATGTCCGAGAACAGGATCGCGGCATCGAAGGCGTAGCGTTCGAGGGGCTGCAAGGCGACTTCGCAGGCAAGCTGCGGATTGCGGCACAGGTCCATGAAGCCGCCAGCGCGCTTGCGGGTAGCGCGATATTCGGGGAGATAGCGGCCGGCCTGGCGCATCATCCAGACCGGAGTGACATCGACGGGCTGCCTGTTCAGCGCCCGCAAGACACGATCATTCCTGAGCTTCAAGGGCGAGCCTCCTCCAGTTTTCCAGCACGGGCAATCTCGGAGTGAATCTGGCTGATGCGGCGAATCGAGGGGTCCAGGCCGTCGAATCTCGCAACGAGCAGATCCCGGGTCTGCTTGGCGTGTTCCCAATCGGCATGAATTCCGTAGACCGCGACGTACCACTCGCCGCCGCCGCTGCGCGTTTCGTAATAGCCTTGAATGTCGCCGAAAGGCGAGGCGGCGAGAAAATCGCGCACCTGCTGCTCGGAAGCCGAAGCGAGCGCCTCGACAGCAAAATGGCCTGACGGCGAATCGAGCAACAGCATTTCAAATTCGCTCAGGCGAGACGCCTCCCGCTCGTTTTGCCGCGAGCTCGCAGCGCTAGCGGAACCCGCAGCTTGCCGGTCGCCCGATGGCGGCGCAGTGGCAGGGACAGGCAGCGAAATCGCTTGCGTCTGACGGTCTTGAGCCGCCGATGAAGCGAGCGGACGCCATCCTTCTTCGGGCCAGGCCAGCACCACCGCGAGCAGCAGGCCCGAGGCAAAAGCGAATGCGAGATAGCGGGATTCGGGCCGGCCGAAAATCGAGCGCAGGCCGCTTTTGCCGCGAGGCTGCGCCTGCGGAACGGCAAGGGTATCGAGCATCGCCGAGGTGAGGCTGTCAATCCTGCCCGGAACCCCCTGCGACTTTTGCAAGACCTCGAGCCCGGCCCGGGAGGACAGCGGCAATTTGCATCGATACCCCGCGCGGGACAGTTTCAAGCGGATGTACTCCGCAGTTTCGACTCGATTGAGCGCTGCCAGTTCGTGTGTGACGACTTTTGCCGGGCGTTTCTCGGAAAGTCGGGGCTGCAACGTGTGCCAAAGCTGCTCATTGCCAAGCAGAACCAGATGGATCGCCGACCCGTAATCGGCTAATAGCCACTCGAAACGTTTTTGCTGATTCTGCCTCAGCCCCTGCCTCAGCCCCAGCTCCAACTCGTGGGCATTGTCGATCATCAATATGATCGCCTTGTCGCGACGGCTCAAGACGGCCGAATGTTCCCTGAGTTTCTCCCGTCCGTCCTCCAGGTCGCTGGAGGCGCCGAGCCCAAGCTCCTCGAGAACCTGATCAAGCAATGACTGTTCTGTGGTGAACAGATTCACTGGGACGACGGCGCATTTGACATCATTCCCAGCACATTCGCAAAGGCGCCTCGCCACACGGCTCTTGCCGATCCCCCCGGGCCCCATGATGACGTCGAGAGAGATGTTTTCGCGCGTTCGGTCGGGGACTTCCTTGCGCGTTCGTTTGCTTGTCCGTTCGCGCACTCGGTCGAGCACTTCGAACACGAGGCGATCCCGGCCAGCGCCGCCGAAGAAGTCGTTCCGGTCGAGGCGGCCGTCGAAGGGATCGTATTGCAGCCCCAGCTTCTCGATGCTCGAGGACATGGCTCAGCAGCAAAGCCCGGTTCGCGCCGTCAACGTCTGCGCGAGCAAGCTTGGCGCCACTTCGTCTGCCAGCACCGCTTCGCCGATGCCTCGCAGCAGCACAAAACGGATCCTGCCTTGCTTCGCTTTCTTGTCGGAAGACATCAGTCGCAGGTATTCGTCCACGCCGATATCGGCGGGCGGAACCACCGGCATGCCGAAATCCTGCTCGAGCACGGCGCGGATGCGCCGCGCCGAACCGGCATCGAGCCAGCCCATGCGGCTCGACAGATCCGCTGCCATGACGATCCCCGCAGCCACCGCTTCGCCGTGCAGCCAAGCGCCATACCCGGTAGCGGCCTCGATGGCATGGCCGAAGGTATGGCCTAGGTTGAGCAGGGCGCGAACTCCCGACTCGCGCTCGTCCCGCGCGACGATCGCCGCCTTCGCCTGGCAGCAATGGGCGACAGCCCTGCCCGTCAAGCTCGCATCGAGCGCCAGCAGGCCGGCTGCGGAACCTGCGAGCCAGGCGAAGAAGTCGCTATCGTCGATGAGCCCGTACTTCAGGACTTCGGCGAGACCGGCCTTGATCTGCCTCCCGGGCAAGGTGGTCAGGGTCGACGTGTCGGCAATGACCGCTCCAGGCTGGTGAAAAGCGCCGATCATGTTCTTGCCCAAGGGATGGTTGACGCCGGTCTTGCCTCCCACCGACGAGTCGACCTGGGCGAGCAAGGTCGTCGGCACCTGGACATGCCGAACTCCGCGCAGCCACGTTGCGGCGGCGAACCCCGCGATGTCGCCGACCACGCCACCGCCGAGGGCGACCAGGACCGATTCGCGATCGATCGCTCCCGCCATGAGGCGGTCGTAGATGTGGCTGACGGTCTCCAGGGTCTTGTGCTGTTCCCCGTCGGGAAGAATGACCGAAATGACCTCGAGACCTTGCAGCGCGGCAAGCACCTGGTCGAGATACAGCGGAGCGACGACTTCGTTGGTGATGATCGCCACCCGGCCTCGCCCCGCCGCTTCCCTGAGCGCACCGCCATCGGCGAGCAGGCCCGCGCCGATATGGATCGGATAGCTTCTTTCACCGAGTTCGACGCGCAAGGTCTGCATCTGCGTGAATCTCAACCGGTGGCGGCCTGGAGGGAGAGGTGCCGTTCGAGCTCCCGGCACACGGCCTTGCAGACGATTTGCGCGTGGCGGCCCCGGGCCTCGACGGTGATGTCCGCCAGCTCGGAGTAGATGGGATGGCGGGCCTCGAACAACTCGCGGATTCGTTCGGCCCGGTCCGGGGTTTCCAGCAAGGGCCGGTTCCCGCCTTTCGAGGTTCGCGCTAATTGCTGTTCGAGCGGGACGTGCAGATAGACGACAATGCCTCGCTCTTTCAGCAAGGCTCGGTTGCTCGCATCGAGCACGGCACCGCCCCCGGTGGCGAGCACGATGCCGCTTCGCTCGGCCAGGCTGGCGATCATGCGCGATTCGCGGCTGCGGAATCCGCTTTCCCCTTCCACGTCGAAAATCCAGGAAACGCTCGCGTTGGCGGCGTTTTCGATCTCGTGGTCGGAATCGAAGAACGGCCTGCCGAGCTTGCGCGCCAGCAGGCGGCCCACGGTGGTCTTGCCTGCTCCCATGGGACCGATCAGGAACACGCTTCTTGCCTGGTTCATGGCGTTTCTCGATGGACTTTGCAAGCAGGCCGCCAACGCCGGGACAGGCTGGAACCGCCGCTCCCGACACCGATGCCCAATGGTAAACAATTTCCCCTGCCGACGCATTGCCGGCACCTGTGGGCTGGCTGCCTAACGGCCGGCCTGAACGATCGTGGGAGTGATGAAAATGAGCAGTTCGGTGCGGCGGGTATCGGTCTGCTGCCGCTTGAACAGCGATCCGAGCCAGGGGATGTCGCCCAACAAGGGAGTCTTGGACTCGATGGTCGTTGTCTCCTCGCGGAACACGCCGCCAAGAACGATCGTTCCGCCATCATCAACGAGGGCGCTGGTAGTGACTTCGTTGGTATTGATCGCGGGGGGGCCGGCTGCAGTCGGTGAAATCGAGTCCTGGCGAATCTCGAGCTGCATGTTGATCTGCCCATCGGGAGTGATGCGGGGCATGACTCGCAGCAACAGGACCGCATCCTCGAACTGCGTGACCGAACCACCAGCGGTTCCACCTGCCTGGGACTGGTACGGAATCCGCACGCCGGAGCGGATTTCCGCCGTGGTCTTGTCCTGGGTGGCAACCTTGGGACGCGCGATGATCTCGCCGTTGCCGCTGCTTTCCAGAGCCGCGAGTTCGAGCTCGATCAATTCGCTGTTGCCGATGTAGCCGATGGCGACCGATGAGGCGGGAACATTGCCGAGATCGAGTGCCAATTCGTTGCCCAGCGATTCGGGCGCCGCTCCCTGGGAAAGTCCGTAGCGGAAATTGCCTTCGCGCCCCGACGAGCCCACCGCTCCCCAGCGAACGCCGAAGTCACGCGAGTAGTCGGTCGCGACATTGACGATGCGCGCCTCGATGAGCACCTGGGGAACCGGGACATCGAGCCGGGCGAGCAATTGCCGAACCGCCAGCAGGTTCCGCTCCAGGTCGCGCACGATGATGGTATTGGTGCGGACATCGACCGAAACCGTCCCTCGCGGGGAAAGCAGACCCGGGTCAGCCGCAGGGGCTTCGCTGGCGGAATCCTGGGATATTCCCGTCATGAGGCCGACGATGACCGTCGCGTCGGCGTGCTTGACCTGGAGCAGCTCGGTCGTCAGCGGCGCCAGCGCGAGTTCCTGCCGGCTCGCCTCGATCTCGCGCTCGCGCTGCAATGCCAGCTCCTCGGCGGTCAAGACATAGACCACGTTGCCTTCCATGACGTACTCCAGATTGCCAGCTCGCAGGACCAGCTCGAGAGCCTGCTGCCATGGCACGTCGTCGAGCCGCAAGGTGATGTTGCCCGTGACCGTGTCGCTGGCGACGAGGTTGAAGCCTTGCGCATCAGCGAGAATCTGCAAGGCGGCGCGAATCGGAATGTCCTGGAATGACAATCCAGTGATCGCGGCATCGCCAGGCTCGACCTGCTGGGCGTGCAACTGCGGCCAAGCGCAGCACAAGGCGATCAATGCCTCAAGCAATATCGCCGGGCAGCAGCGTGCAGAACGTGCAGCAAGCGCTCTCATGGTCTTTCCTCCCAAGGCAGCAGGACTTCCCGCGCAGTCGACCCGCCTGGGCAACCGGCCGGCCATTCGGTCAATCGCAGGCCTTGCGCAGTGATCTGCTCGACACGGCCCCGAGCCAGGCCGAGCCGATCACCGGCCGCGACGCGATGCACCACGCCGGCAGGGTCCTCGATCAGCCCGACATGTTCATCGCCGCGTTGCAGCAGCCCCACCAGACGCAAGTCCGACAATGCAAACTGTTGCAGCGCTCGCGCGTCTGCCTGGGGAATCTCGGGACAGGACGAGTCGGCCGGGCCCGATTGCGAGCCTGACGTGAACGGGTCGCGACCGAACTCCAGGGGATATTCAAATGGCACCGGTTCGAACAGCTCCGGCATGGCGGTCAATCGCCCATCGACCGGCTCGGTGGCGAACGCTCCCGACAAGGGGCGATACCGGTAGGCACGCGCCTGCAAGTTCAGTTCGAGCCGGCCCGGCATTCGTTCCTGCAAGGAAAAATCGTGCAAGGTGACGATCCGGCCAAGCTTCGCGACTTCGCCGAAGAAAGCGCCGATGCCGTGATAGCCGCCGGTCATGCGCAGTTCGATAGGCTGCTCGACGGAATGCGGATGATCGAGCTCGGCGCCGAGCTCGATGGCTTCGAATGCCAGCCCATGGCGCAGCCCGAGAGCAGTGATGTCGTCGATCAGGGCAGGAATCTCGCTCTCGTAGGGCAATTGCCGCAAGATGCGCAGATATGGCGCCTCGATTTCCAGCGCCCTTTGCCGATAGTCGCCGAGTTTCGCGACATTCCCCTCCAGAATGCCAAGCTGCGCCTCGAGCCCGCTCGCTTCCCGCGCAAGCCGCAGGTCGCCTTGCCGCAGGTCGTGCAGCAGCAACAGATAGCCGCCGGCGAAAATCGCCGCATTGAGCACGACGACCACGCTCGTCTTGACCGCAGCCGGCCAGGCGCCAATACGCTCGAAGGCAGCAAGCTCGCGCCAGTCGAACTCGTTCAGATCCCGCGCGATACTGGAGAAAATGTCGGCGAAGATGTCGGGAAAAAGAGAGGGCATAGCTCAGGCACCTGGCTCGGGCAACTGCAATACGAGGCCGAATTCGAGCAGGCTGGCGCGCGCATTCGTGTCCGGCGGCGGGCTTGCGCCCGGCTGCGAGCCAGCCCCCATGGCTGGGTCGTCGACATTCGCGAGCCGCGCAGCCTGGAAGCGCGGCGACGCTTCGAGGCGCCGTAGCAGCTCGGCGACGGCGGCGTGGGATTCTCCCAGGCCATCGACGCGGACCTCGTTGCCATCGCGCACAAGCCTTCGGAAACGGACCGCGTCGGGCGCCTCGCTCGCCAACTCGGCGAGAATCGCCGCAGGCAGGGGTCGGCTGCGCTGCAAGCCGTTCAGAACTTGCATGTGCGAGATTGCCTCTTGCTGCTCCTGCCGCAGGCGCGTCGCTTCGGCGCCGAGCGACCCAAGCCGGCCAAGTTCCGCTTGCAGGCGCTGCCGTTCGGCAACATGGCCCGCGACATTGCCGCGCAACTCGTGCTGCAGCCAGAACAAGGCCGCCAGCGTCGACAGCATCGAAACAGCCAGGATCACGAGAAACCGCCTGCGGCGCATGGCGCGCCGGCTTTCCCTCCAGGGCAGCAGGTTGACCATCGCGCCATCGATGGCGCCTGCCTCGACCATGCGGTTCCAAAGAGCCCGGTCAGCCATGCCGCGATCCTGAAGCTGCCCGCTTTCGTTGCGGCCCGGTCGAGCGTGGCCCGCCCTGCTCGCGAACTTCGCGCAACGACCGCCGGTGCTGGCGCCGCTTGCCGACGGGGTCACCCGAACCACCGTTTCCCGCTATCCGAATCGCCAGGCCCGCAGCGAGTAGCAAGGCCGGGCCGTCGGCCTTGACCGGAGCCGGGGCGTCATCGGGAAAGAGCGCGGCGATTCGCACTGGCAGCCCGAGCAGCCGCTGCGTTGTATCAGGCAGGCCGGTCGCTGCGGCTGCGGTGCCGCATAGCACCGCCTCGGTAACCCGGCCATGGCGCGAAGAAGAGTGGAACACTTGCAAGATCCTCGCGAGCTGTCGCGCTGCGGCATCCGCAAACGATGCGGAGGAGCTCTCGGCCGTGCCGTCGCCGCCGGGGAAAAACCGTTCCTCGCTGTGAACGATGCGTGTCTTGGCGAACACGTACAGACACATCGCTTTGGCGCAAACGTCAATGATCGCGACCGGCCCCTGAGCCGCCCGCGTCATCCCCGACAACAGGCAGGCGCGCTCCATGGCATGGTGTTCGACGTCGATGGCGGCGACGCGAAGGCCAGCGCGTTCGAGGGCCTGTTGCCGCGCGATGACTTGCTCGCCGCGACAAATCGTCAGCAATACCGAATCGGCAGCGCTTTGCGGATAACGCAAGCGCCGGTGGTCGACGAAAACCTCGTCAAGCGGATAGGGGATGTGCCGATCGGCTTCGGCGATGATCTGGGTTTCGATTTCCTCGTCGCTCATTTCCGCATCCATCGACAGAACCCGCTGCATCACCGCCGCAGAAGGCACTGCAGCAACGGCTTCCCGGGCAGGATGGGGCAGGCTGCCCACAGCCTCGGCGATGCATCGGGCCACGGCATCGACATCACTGATCGAACGCTCGGAAATCGCGCCCTCGGGCAGCGGCCTGATCGCGTATTCGGGCTGCTCCCCGGGGCCGGCCGGCAAACGCAGCACTTTCACCGCATCGGCGCCGATATCGACTCCGAGAAGCCGGGGCATCAGCGCCAAGCGGTTCATTCGCGGCAACAACGAAGTCAGTTTGTCGAACATGGATGCATCCTCATGACTTGCACGACCGCAGTTGTAGTCGGGTTCGGTCGATCAGGCATAAAAACCGCGCAAAAAATTTTCGCGGGGGTGGGCGAGAGGGCCCGTCCGGGCCGGCACCGGCCACTCATGCGACCATGACGGCGAACTGGCGAAGGTCAGGTTCGGCCGAGTTGGCGCAGCAGGAGGCCGGCGATGCAGAGAAAGAGGATTCCGGGGACCAGTGGCAGCACGAGTCCGGCGACGCCGATGATCGCGCACACCGCGATGGCGAGCAGGAGCATGGTGCGCAGTAGCACCGAGGTCAGGGAAAGTCTGTGGATTGATCGCATGAGTGTCTCCAGATGTTTCCGGCGAACCGTTTCGAGCAAGGTACAAGCACGATTCGTGCCAATGTGCCGTCGCGGGCGGAAAACGGCGAATTTGACTTGATGCAGGTGGGGTTTGGCCTTGAACGCGGTATCGTTCGCTGCCGGGCCGACGGTGCTTTGGGCAGACCTTGCCAAATCGAGGGGTCAGGATATTGGCGAGAACCACCAATGTTTGGCGGTTTTCCCGCCATCTGCGGGCGCGCTCTTCCGGCAGCGTCCTTCCATGCCGAAGTGAGCGAGGCGACGGCAGGCAGCGAGCGATGCGCAATCTGGCGTTGCCGGGTTTGCAAATCGCCGCAGACGGGACTATGCTTCCCGGCATGTCGGAAGCCAGCGTTGCAAGCCCCGCTCCTGTCAGCGGCAAGGCCAGAATCGGCTCGCTCGACACCTTGCGCGGTGTCGCCGTGCTCGGCATCCTGATCGTCAACATCATCGTCTTCGGCCAGCCTTTGGGCGCATTGTTCGATCCGACCGTCGATGGCGCCACCGAAGGCGTCAGCTTCGCGCTGTTCTTCGGCATGGAAGTCTTCGTCGAAGGCGGCATGAGGACGCTTTTCTCGATGCTGTTCGGCGCCGGGCTGCTGATTTTCATGAACAAGCCCGAACTCAGCGAATGCGCCGCGCGATCCCTGTACTTGCGGCGCATTGGCGTGCTCATCGCTTTCGGCCTGTGCAACGCCTACGTGCTGCTTTGGCCCGGCGACGTCCTGTACGGCTATGGCGTCGCAGGGCTGCTGCTGTTCCTGTTCCGCAACTTGAGCGCGCGAGCCTTGCTCGCCTGGGCCTGCGGCTTCTTTCTGTTCGTGACGGCGATCCACAGCGTGATGCATGTATCCGTTCGCTATCTTGGCGAGGCCGCTGCTGAAGTCCAGGCGCTTCCCACCGGGGTCGAGCCAAGCGAGGAGCAGCGGACATCGCTCGAAGGATGGGAAGCCATGCTCGAAAGCCAGGGGCTGACCAAGTCGGCCCAGGCCGAGGAAATCGCGGCTCGCCAGTCGGGCTACGTCGACAACTTCATCTACGGCGCCGAGTTCAGCTTTTTCTTGCAAACCGCGAACTTTTTCATATTCGGCCTATGGGATGCGCTTGCCATGATGCTGCTCGGCATGGCGCTCATGAAGTGGTGCGTTTTCGACGCCTCTCGCAGCTTGCGCTTCTACCTGCTGCTGATGCTCGTCGGATTCGGCGCCGGCCTGCCCTTGAATGCATGGGAGACGATGACCTATGTCGACAGCGGCTACCAGTTGCATTGGCAGTCGGGGAGCCGCCCGACCTATGATATGGGCCGATTGCTGCTCGCCCTGGGCTACATCGGCCTGGTCATGGCGATTTGCCGTTCCGGGCTGCTGCAATGGCTGCAAGACGCGCTCGCGGCGGTTGGGCGAATGGCGCTGACCAACTACCTGATGCAGTCGCTGCTCGGCAATCTGGTCTTTCTCGGCGTTGGCCTTGGCCAGTTCGCGCAATGGCAGCGGCAGGAGCTGTATCTTTTCGTTCTTGGCCTGTGGCTGTTCCAGATCGTGTTCAGCGTCTACTGGCTGCGCCGGTACCGGTTCGGTCCTTGCGAATGGCTCTGGCGCAGCCTGACCTACGGTCGCCGGCAGCCAATGCGCCTGCCCGGCTGATCCAACCCAGTGCTCCAGCGATTGCGGCTCAACCCGGAAACATTCCGGGAAATGGTCCGCATCGCCATTCCCATGGTGGTGTCCCAGGGCACTTTCGCGGTCATGATCTTCACCGACCGCTATTTCCTCTCGCAGCTCAGCCCGGTCCACATGGCGGCGGGCCTTGGCGGCGGCGTGGCGGCGTTTTTCTCGTTCTGCTTCTTTACCGGCCTGTTTTCCTACGGCAATGCCTTGACGGCGCAATACTACGGCGCTGGCGAACTGGGCAAATGCCCGAGAGTCGTCACCCAGGGCCTGATCCTGTCGTTCGCGAGCCTGGTTCCGCTCGCGCTGATCACCGTGCTCGTGCTGCGCCTGTTCGACCTGCTCGACCACGACCCGCAGCTCGTCGAGCTCGAGCGCATCTACTACCTGATCCTCATGGCCGGAGTCTGGCTGCCGTTGGCGAAAACCTGCCTTTCGTCGTATTTCTCGGGAATCGGCAATACCCGGGTGGTGATGATCTGCGACATTTGCGGCCTTGTGCTCAATGTGCCCCTTGCCTACGCCATGATTTTCGGTGCGCTCGGCTTCCCGGCGATGGGAATCGTCGGCGCGGCGATCAGCACCAATATCGCGATCTTGTTCTCGCTATGCCTGTTCGCATTCTTCTATTTGCGGCGGAAACATCGCATCCGTTTCCAGGTGATGCGCTCGTTTCGTTTCGATGCGGGGATCACGCGCCGCCATCTGCGGCTCGGGCTGCCATCTGCGGTCGAGATGTTTCTCAATGTCGCAGCCTTCAACCTGTTCCTGCTGCTGTTCCAGTCCTACGGCGTGGTCGCTGGCGCCTCGGCGGCCATCGTTTTCAACTGGGACATTCTGTCCTTCGTTCCCATGATCGGGCTCAACATCGCTGTGATCAGCCTGATCGGCCGTTTCGTCGGCGCTGGCGACATGCAGCAGACCGGCCAGGTGATCCGCGCCGGATTCGCGCTCGGGCTCTGCTATTCGGCGACGCTGGCGATCGCCTACGTGCTGTTCCGCTATCCGCTGGTGGAACTGTTCGCGCCGCCAGGCGGCGATTTCGATGAAATCCGCTCGCTTGCGGCTTTCATGATGATCGGCCTGTCCTGCTACACGATGGCCGACGCGATCATTCTGGTCAGCGGCGGAGTGTTGCGCGGTGCCGGCGATACGCGCTGGCTGATGATCGCCTCGGCCTCGCTGCACTGGGCGATGCTCGTGATCCAGTACTTTGTCGTCGTGGTCTGGGAGTTCAGCGCCGAGATTTCGTGGATCACCTTCGCCTTGCTGATCTTCAGCATCGCCGTCGTGTAC
>RKSA01000129.1 GCA_007571115.1 Gammaproteobacteria bacterium | reverse complement strand
CGCTCAGGCACCGTCGTCGAGGGACAGCAGTTCGGTGTTGCCGCCGGTGGCTACGGTGTTGATCGTCACGACCCGTTCGCTGGCGAAGCGCGGCAGGTAGTTGGGGCCGCCGGCCTTGGGGCCGGTTCCTGACAGGCCGCGGCCGCCGAAGGGCTGGCTGCCGACCACGGCGCCGGTCATGTTGCGGTTGACGTAGATGTTGCCTGCGGCGACTGCGGCGGCCGCCTGCCTCATGCGCGACTCGATCCGCGTGTGGATACCGAAGGTGAGTCCATAGCCCGAGCTGTTGATCGCCTCGAGGGTTTTGGCGAAATCGCGCTCGCGGAAGCGAATCACGTGGACGATGGGGCCAAAATGCTCCTGTTCGAGTTCGCCAATGGCGCCGATTTCGGCCAGGGTCGGCGTGATGAACGTTCCGTTCGCGCATTCCTCGCTGAGTTTGGCCTGGTGCAGCAGCTTGCCCGATTCGCGCAAGCCGTCGATATGGGCTTGCAGGCTGGCGGCGGCGCTCGCCGAAATGATTGGGCCGACATCGGTTTCGATGCGTGCCGGGTCGCCGATTCGCAGCTCGTCCATGGCGCCGCGAATCATGGCGATCGCCGGCTCGGCGATTTCCTCTTGCAGATAGAGCACGCGCAAGGCCGAACAGCGCTGGCCGGCGCTGTGGAAGGCCGAGCGGATCACGTCGTCGACGACTTGTTCGAGCAAGGCCGTCGAGTCGACGAGCATCGCGTTCTGGCCTCCGGTTTCGGCGATCAGCGGCACGATGGGTCCATCCTGTTCCGCGAGGGCGCGGTGGATCTTGCGCGCTGTGGCGGTGCTTCCGGTGAAGGCGACCCCGGCGCAAAGCGGCTGCCGCACGAGCTGATCGCCGACGCTTGCGCCGCCCGGCAGCAAGTTGCAGACGGCTTCCGGCACGCCGGCGGCGTGCAGCAGGCGCACTGCCTCGCTTGCGATCAGGGGAGTCTCCTCGGCGGGTTTGGCGACTACCGCATTGCCCGCAGCGAGCGCCGCACAGAGCTGGCCGCAGAAGATCGCCAGCGGGAAGTTCCAGGGGCTAATGCAGACGAACACGCCGCGGCCGCCGAGCCGCAGCTCGTTGCTTTCGCCGCTGGGGCCGGGCAGGGCGCTTGCTGCGGCAAAGCGCGTTCGCGCCTCGGCTGCGTAATAGCCGCAGAAATCAACCGCCTCGCGGACTTCGTCGACTGCGTCGGCGATTGTCTTGCCGGCTTCGCGGCAAAGCAGCGCGATCAGCTCGGCGCGCTGGGCTTCGAGGCGCTCGGCGAAATCTTCGAGCCGCGTTGCGCGTTCCTCGGCGCCGAGCCTGTCCCAGTCGCGCCATGCCGAACCGGCACGTTGCATGGCGGCCTCGACGTCGGCCTTCGTGGCAGTGCGGACTTCGCCGGGAACATCGCAGCGATCCGCCGGGCTCGCGATTTGCCGCACCGGCCCGGTTGCATGTTCTGGTTCGGGCAGGACGCTCGCCAGGTAGCTTCGCTGCCGTGATTCGTGCCAGGCTTGGCGAAACTCGCCGAGCACGGCTTCGCTGCTCAGGTCGGCGCCGGCCGAATTGCGCCGTGGCGCAAAAACTTGCGCCGGGTGGGCGATTCGCGGATGCGCCACGGGGCGTGCCGCTCGCGCCAGGGCGATGGGATCCCTGGCCAGTTCCCGTGAGTCGGTGCCTTCATCGAGCAGGCGATTGACGAAGGAGCTGTTGGCGCCGTTTTCGAGCAGGCGCCGCACCAGATACGGCAGCAGGTCGTCGTAGCCGCCGACGGGAGCATAGGTGCGCAGGGCGGGGAAATCGCCGTATTCGCGGCTCGCTGCGGCGTACAGCGCCTGGCCCATGCCGTGCAGGCGCTGGAACTCGAAATCGCGGCTGGCGCCGGCGAGCTGCATGATCGCGGCGATGCCGTGGGCGTTGTGCGTTGCAAACTGCCCGAGCAGCGCATCGCTTGCGCCGAGGATGCGCCCGGCGCAAACGAGCCAGGAGAGATCGGTCGCGCATTTTCGCGTGTAGACTGGAAATCCGGGATGCCCCTGGGCCTGGGAATGCTTGATTTCGGCATCCCAGTACGCTCCCTTGACCAGCCGCACGGGAATGCGGCGGCGATGCTTGCGCGCGCATTCGGCAAGCCAGTCGAGCACGGGCAGGGCGCGCTTGCCGTAGGCCTGCACGACGAAACCGAGCTTTGCCTGGGAGGCGCCCGGATCGGCGAGAAGCCCTTCGAAGACTTGCAGCGACAGTTCGAGCCGGTCGGCTTCCTCGGCGTCGATCGTCACGGCGACGCCCCCCGCTGCGGCAGCGCGGCACAGCGCTGCGACCCTGGGAACAAGTTCCTTGGCAACCCTGTCGCGCTGGCTGAATGCATAACGCGGATGCAAGGCCGAAAGCTTGATCGAGATCGATGGGTCGCTGAGTTCGAGCTTGCCGGCGCGAGCGGCGATCGCGTCGATGGCGTGCTGGTAGGCTTGCCGATAGCGTTCGGCGGAGGCTGCGTCCCTTGCGGCTTCGCCGAGCATGTCCCAGGAATGGCTTGCGCCGGCTGCGGCGTTTCCCAAGGCGGCTTCGATGCTCGTGCCGATGACGAATTCGCGGCCGAGAATTCCCATCGCGGCGCGCATGGCGGTTTCCACCACGGGCTCGCCGAGGCGGTGCCTGAGGCCGCCAAGCCACGAGCCCGGATCGTGCGCGAACTCAAGCTCGGGCTCGACGAGCTTGCTGCCGAGCATCAGTGCCCAAGTCGAGGCATTGACGAATAGCGAGCCAGACTTGCCGGCGTGGGAGGCCCAGTCGGCGAGGCCGATGCGGTCGGCGATGAGGCGTTCGGCGGTGGCGCGGTCGGGGATGCGCAACAGGCTTTCGGCGAGGCACATCAAGGCGATGCCTTCCCTGTTGTTGAGCCCGTACTCGCTGAGGAAGGTGTCGAGCAGCGAATGGTTGGCGTGATCCTGCCGGGAAG
Organism: Gammaproteobacteria bacterium; assembly: GCA_007571115.1. Lineage (GTDB taxonomy): Bacteria > Pseudomonadota > Gammaproteobacteria > Pseudomonadales > Pseudohongiellaceae > UBA9145. Next base: position 2,369 of record RKSA01000129.1, on the reverse strand, counting down.
CTTCGACGAGGCTCGCGGCCCGGGATTCGATCTGCACCGCAGCATCGCCGTCGTAGGGAGCATGATTCAGCAGATGCGCGACCATGGCGCTTTCGTCGCGGAACTTCCACTCGGCGATGGTCTGGCGCAAGCGCTCGCAGCGGCGATCCATGACTTTGCTCCTGCTCTTGCCAGGCGTTCAGGAGGCGATGGCGAGCTGCCGGGGACAATGCTCTCGTTCGAGGGCGAGCAGGCGCTGCTTGGTCGCGAGCCCGCCGCCGAAGCCCGTCAGGCTGCCGTCGCCGCCGATGACCCGGTGGCAGGGGATGATGATGGGGATCGGATTGCGGCGATTGGCAGCGCCGACCGCGCGGCAGGCCCCGGCATTGCCGAGCGTTCGCGCGAGCTCGCCGTAGCTGCGGGTCTCGCCGTAGGGGATTCTTTGCAAGGCATCCCAGACTCTGCGTTGAAAAGATGTTCCCGCTGGCGCCAGGGGCAGCTCGAACTCGTGCAGCTCGCCGGCGAAATAGCCGCGCAATTGCGCGATGGCCTGCTCGAACGGGTCAGCGTCAGCCTGCCAGTGCGGCTCGTGGCGACGCCGCATCGAGCCATCGGCAAAGCCGAGCGTGTACAAGCTTGCCCCGTCGCCGGCGAGCAGCAATTCGCCGAGGGGGCTTGGGAAATACGTGTAACATGTTGCGCGTTTCGTCATCGAGACTCTCTCCCATGGCGCGGCAGCCATCGGTGCCACCTCCGGCACCAGCATGGTCAGGCAGAATACATCGAATCAGGCGCCATTGAAACGGCGGTCGCGAAGAGCGATCGCTCCATGGGGCCTCTAGCCGAAAACAGGCCAGGCCTCGGCAGCTTGCGAACCACGCCGGAAAAGAAACACAAGATATAGTGTTTCGGCGGCAAAAAAGCTATATTTGTGTATCGCTGTTGGAAATGTGTGGCTGAGGCCGCTCGCGTGAAGATGCCCGAACAAGAGATACGGATGGTTTGGGAGCTGCCTCATGCAGTCCATTGAGCTATTCTCGGGTGCCGGCGGCCTGGGAATCGGCGTGAGCCGCGCAGGCTTTGCCCCGATCGCCGTTGTTGAGCGAGACCGCTACTGCTGCGACACGATCGTGGAAAACAAGCAGCGAGGGCTGCGCCACGTCGCCGAATGGCCCCTCGTGCAAGGGGATGTGCGAGATATCGATTACGCGCAAATCGGAGGCGAGGCAGAGGTTGACCTCGTTTCCGGTGGCCCTCCATGCCAGCCGTTCTCGCTAGGCGGCAAGCACAGGGGGAATCTGGACAGGCGCGACATGTTCCCCGAAGCGGTGCGCGCCGTGCGTGAACTGCAGCCACTAGCCTTTCTCTTCGAAAACGTGAAAGGCCTGACTCGACCTGCATTTGCCAACTATTTCGAATACATGCGGCTCCAGTTGATCTACCCCGAACTTGAGCGGAAACGTGAAGAGAAGTGGATGGAGCATCTGGCGCGCTTGGAGCGGCATCATACCGATGCCAGCGATGGCAGCCCATCATACCGGGTTGTGACGCGAGTCCTGAACGCTGCGGATTATGGGGTTCCCCAGCGGAGGGAACGCGTTTTCATCGTCGGGTTTCGCGACGACCTGAAAATCGAATGGAGCTTCCCGCCAGCGACACATTCCAGGGAGGCCCTGCTCTGGAGTCAATGGCACTCTGGCGAGTACTGGGAATCGATGGGCATGAAAAAGCCTTCAGGAGACTCGACCGTTCATTCGCAGCGGTCGGCCCGGCTGCTCCGCGAGCGCCCTCAGTCCAAGCCCTGGCGAACGGTTCGGCAGGCATTGTCAGACCTTCCTGATCCGGAGTTTGAGCAAAAGGCCGCTTCCCACCACTGCAACCATCGATTCCAGCCTGGCGCCAAAAGTTATCCGGGCCATACCGGAAGCTCCGAGGACGAACCCGCCAAGACCCTGAAAGCTGGCGATCACGGCGTGCCCGGAGGCGAGAACATGCCGAGACGCGCCGATGGAAGCCTGCGCTACTTTTCCGTGCGGGAAAGCGCCCGCTTGCAGACATTCCCTGACGACTACCTGTTCTGCGGCACCTGGACCGAAAGCATGCGCCAGCTTGGCAATGCCGTGCCAGTGAATCTGGCTGAAATCGTGGCGACAAGCATTCAGGAGCATTTGCAATCCCGGAAGGCCACGAATGAATGACCACAGCGATGCGAAAAGAGCGGCAAACCAGGCGATTCTCGACCTTGATCGCAAGTTGACGGAACTCGAGCGACTCGCTCGAACAAGCGATCGCCTTGGGACACATTGCATCCAGGAAGAGACTGGGCCTGGCGGGATCCAGACATGCAGGACGCCCGAAGCAAGGAAAAAATCCTCGCCGATATCGAATCT
>RKSA01000057.1 GCA_007571115.1 Gammaproteobacteria bacterium | reverse complement strand
CTGCTGTTGTGGGGGGAGGCCGGATGGCGTCGCCTGAGCCAGTCGTGCCATTTTGCCAGACCTTCGCCGGTTCGTGCCGACAACTGCAACACCTCGATGGCGGGATTGATCGCGCGGGCATGGCCGATGCACCGATCGACATCGAAATCGACGTGGGGCAGCAGGTCGATCTTGTTCAGGATCATCAACTGCGACGCACTGAACATGTGGGGATACTTGCCGGGCTTGTCATCGCCTTCGGTGACCGAAAGAATCGTCACCTTGGCCGCCTCGCCGAGATCGAACAGGGCCGGGCACACCAGATTGCCGACATTTTCGATCATCAGCACCGATCCGGTCGCCGGGCGCAACTGCTCGAGGCCACGCATGACCATGTCGGCCTCGAGATGGCAGCCGGTTCCGGTATTGATCTGTACCGACGGCGCTCCCGCAGCCTTGATTCGCTGCGCGTCGTTGGTGGTCTGCTGGTCGCCCTCGATCACCGACAGCGACATTCGCCCCTTGAGTTCGCGAATCGTTCGCTCGAGCAGGGTGGTCTTGCCCGAGCCCGGCGAGGAAACCAGATTCAGGGCGAGAATGTTGCGCTCCGCCAGCCAGGCGCGGTTGCGCTCGGCGAGCTCGTCGTTCTTTTGCAGGATCGCCTGCTCGAGTTGCAGCGTCGTGCCGTGGGCGCTGGCATGAACGCGGGCCTGATCGCCATGGGCATGGCCGTGGGAATGATCCCCGTGGTGATGCTCGTGGCCGCCTTTACCACCTTTCCCATCTTCCCGGCCTTGTTGGCCCGTTGCGCCGCGCAGCTCGCTTTGCAAGGGGAAGCGCTCGCCGTTCTGAAGATTGGCGATGCTTGCCGCATTGTCGTTCGAACACCCGCAGGTTCCACACATCAGGCTGCCTCCAGTTCCATTTCCTTGATGTTGAGTTCTGTTCCGGCGAGCCTTTCAAGGTCTCGCGAGCCACAGGAGCAGCTCGCGGCAAGGCTCGCCAGAGCCGTTTCGATTCCGCAGCAGCGGCATTTCGCCCGGGCCGGGATCTCGATGATCTCGAGCAGCGCTCCTTCGAGCAGGGTGCCCTGGCTCGCGACGTCGAAGCAGAAGCGGATCGCATCGGGCAGCACTGCGGTCAAGGCGCCGATTTCCAGCCGCACCCGCGTGACCCGGCGTGGAGCTGCGCGTTCGGAAACGATGCTGACGATATTCCGCGTGATTCCCATTTCGTGCATGGCGCCACCTTAGCAAATTCTCGGCAGTTGCTCGCCCGAGAGCATGTCGACGATGCGCCTTCCGCCGAACACCGTGCGCATCGCCACCCGGCCTGGCCTCGATGCAGCCATCGTGCCGATGACTGCGGCGCGCCTGCCGAGCGGATGCGCTTGCAGCGCTGCAAGCGCGCGTTCGACTCCGGCTTCGGCAACGACGCAGACGATCTTGCCTTCGTTGGCGAGATAGAGCGGATCGAGCCCCAGCAGCTCGCAAAAGCCTTTCACTTCCTCGCGGATCGGCAGCGCCGCCTCGTCGAGCTCGACTCCCGTCGCCGATGCCTTGGCGAGCTCATTGAGCACCGTGGCGACTCCACCGCGAGTCGCGTCGCGAAGGAAGCGCACTTCGGGGCACGCCGCAAGCAAGGCATCGATGAGGTCGTCGAGCGGCGCGCAATCGCTTTCGATCGCCGTTTGCAGGGCAAGATCGCCTCGCGCGTGCAGGATCGCCGCTCCGTGGTCACCGAGCAGGCCGTTGACGAGCACCTTGTCGCCGGGCTGCGCCAGTTTCGCCGAGAGTTCGAGGCCTTGCCGGATCACGCCGATTCCGGCCGTATTGATGAAAACCTTGTCGCAGGCGCCTTTCTCCACCACCTTGGTGTCGCCGGTGACGATGGCAACCCGTGCCTGTTGCGCCGCAGCAGCCATCGACGCGGCGATCGCTCGCAAGGTGTCGATGGCGACGCCCTCCTCGATAATCACGCCGCAGGACAGGTACAGCGGCCTGGCGCCGCCGACGGCCAGATCGTTGACCGTGCCGCAAACCGCGAGCTTGCCGATGTCTCCGCCGGGAAAGAACAGCGGATCGACGACGTGGGAGTCGGTCGTGAACGCGAGCCTGTCGCCGTGGCTGGCAAGATCGTCGAGGGGAAGCCGCGCCTGATCGTCGAGCAGGGCGAGCTCGGGATTGTCGAAAACGCGGACGAACACCTGATCGACGAGGTCGCGCATCGCCTTGCCGCCGCCGCCGTGGGCGAGGGTCACTTTCGCGGCGTTCGCTCCCGGCAGCGTGGCGCCTGGCACGATGATTTCGGCGGTCTGGCTCACTGGCTTGCGACCTCGATCAGCTCGTCGAGCTCGCCGAACTGGTAATACGCTGCGCAGGCGCCTTCGGAGGAAACCATCAGTGCGCCGAGGGGCGTTTCCGGCGTACACGCCTTGCCGAACACCTTGCATTGCCAGGGCTTGATCGCGCCTTTCAGCACCTCGCCGCATTGGCACGATTTGGGGTCGGCGATGCTCACTGCGGCGACCGGAAACTTGCGTTCGGCGTCGAAGGCGGCGTAGGCAGCGCGAATGCGGACTCCCGAATGGTCGATCGAGCCGAGGCCGCGCCATTCGAAGAACTCGCGCAGCTCGAAAACCTTCGCGACCGCTTCGAGGGAGCGGCGGTTGCCCGCCTCGGGGACGATTCGCCGGTACTGGTTCTCGATCTCGCTGCGGCCTTCGGCTAGCTGCCGCAGCACCATCCAGATGCCGTGGACGATGTCGAGGGGCTCGAACCCCGCGACCACCAGCGGCTTGCGGTATCGATCGGCGATGAAACGGTACGGCGCCGTGCCAATCACCATGGAAACGTGGCCTGGGCCGAGGAAGCCGTCGAGCTGCATGTCCGGCGAATCGAGAATCGCCTTGATCGTGGGAATGATCGTGATGTGGTTGCAGAACAGCGAGAAGTTGCCAAGCCCTTCGGCTTCGGCCTGCAAGACCGTCAAGGCCGTGGAAGGCATGGTCGTTTCGAAACCGAGGCCGAAGAACACGACTTCGCGGCTGGGGTTGTCCCGGGCAAGCTGCAGTGCATCGAGGGGCGAATAGACCATTCGCACGTCGGCGCCGTCGGCCTTCGCGCCGAGCAGGCTCTTCTTCGAACCTGGCACGCGCATCGCGTCGCCGAAAGTCGCGAAGATCACGCCTGGCGTTTCCGCCAGGGCGACGCAATCGTCGACTCGCCCCATGGGCAACACGCAAACCGGGCAGCCCGGGCCATGGACGAGCTCGAGCCAGTCGGGCAGCATCTTCTCGATTCCGTAGTGGAAGATCGAATGGGTATGGCCGCCACAGACTTCCATGAGCGAAACCGGTCGCGTGCGCTTCGCCATGACTTGTTCCTGCAACGCGCCGATTTGCCCGAGCAGCGCCCGCGCCTTCACCGGATCGCGAAATTCGTCAACGTGTTTCATGTTTCCCGCTCCTTTTCACACCCTTGCTTTCAGCCGTTGCTTTCACGCCCCTGCTTTCACTCCCCTGCTGTCATGCTCCGACTCGCGCATGGCGCGGAGCTCTTCCTGCACTTCGCCGAGTTCGGCAAGAATGCGCAAGGTTTCCGCAGCTTCGGCCTCGTCGATGCGGCTCATGGCGAAGCCGACGTGAACCAGCACCCAGGCGCCGACGCACGAGGTCAGCTTATGGCCTTCGTCGAGCACGCAAGCGACGTTGATTTCGCGTTGCACTCCCGCCACGTCGACCGTCGCCAGCTTTCTTGCCGGGTCGGTGATTGCGATGATCTTTCCGGGGATGCCAAGGCACATGTTCAAGCTCCTGTTCTGGTGATGAGAGTGGCGGCACCGATCGCCGCCTGGCCGAGCGACAGCCCGCCGTCGTTCGCCGGCACCTGGGAGTGGCTGATGACGGTGAAGCCGTCAGCGCGAAGCCGCCGCGCGGTTTCCTCGAGCAGGATGCGGTTCTGCAAGCATCCTCCCGACAGGGCAACGGTATCGGTGCTGCGTTCGCCGGCGTGGCCGCAGACCTGCCGCGCGACTGCGGCGATCGTCCGCGCCAGGCCCTTGTGGAAGCGGGCCGCGATGGTTGCTGGCGAGGTGCCAAGGTGCAAGTCGCCGAGCAGCGCCTGCCACATCATCAGTGGCTCGACATAGGGCAGCCCTGAGCCTGGCAGTTTCGGCACGCCGAAGGGATACGCGAGCTGTTCGGGAATCGCCGCGAGCTCTTCGGCGTCCGTCAACGCTTCGAGGCGCAGCGCCGCCTCGCCTTCGTAAGTCGCCTCCTCGGCGCAGATGCCAAGCGCTGCCGCGACCGCATCGAACAGCCGCCCGCAGGACGAGGCGAGCGGCGCATTGACTCCTTCTCTCATCATCGCGGCGAGCGTTTCGAGGGGTTTCGCTTCGAGCCGCTTGCACAGCTCGAGCGCGGCAAAGTTCATGCGGAATGCTGGCCAGCCCATTTCTGCCATCAGATGCGCGTAGGTGTTGCGCCAGGGCTCGCGGATCGCCTGGGCGCCGCCTGGCATCGACACGGGCTTGAAGGTCGCCAGGCGGGTGTAGGAAACGTAGTCGGCGAGCAGGAATTCACCTCCCCAGAGCGTACCGTCGTCTCCTTGCCCAAGCCCGTCGAGGGCGATGCCGAGGACCGGTGGCGAGTCGAGCGGGATGCCGTTTTCCGCCATGCATGAGGCGATGTGGGCATGATGATGCTGCACTGCGATCAGCGGCAGCCGCTGCTGCTCGGCGAGGGTGCGGCCGTGCTTGCTGGAAAGGTAGTCAGGGTGCCGGTCGATCACGACCGCCCGCGGTTGGTGCTCGTGCAGTTGCTCGAACAGCTCCAGGCTCGAACGCCAAGCATCGAAGGCCCGGTCGTTTTCCAGGTCGCCTTGATGCTGCGAGACGATCGCCTGGCCGCTTTTCAGCAACGCAAAAGTCGCTTTCAGTTCGCCGCCGAGGGCGAGCAGCTCCGGCGCCTGCTCGAAGCCTCGCGGCAAGGGCAATGGCGCCGGGGCATAGCCTCGGGCGCGGCGCAGCAAGGTCGGCTTGCCGTCGATCATTCTCGCCACCGAATCGTCGACCCGCACCGCGATGCGGCGGTCGTGGCACAACAGGAAATCGGCGATGTCGCCGAGTTCGCAGCTCGCCTGCCCGTCTTCGGTGACCTGGGGCTCGTCGGAGCAGTTGCCGCTGGTCATGACCACGGGCCGGTCGAGACGGCGCATGAGCAGGTGATGCAAGGGGCTGCAAGGCAGCATGAAGCCGAGCGTCGCCATTCCCGGCGCGACACTCGCTGCGACTTGCCCTTGCGCGTCGCAACCGTCGAGCAGCACGATCGGCGCCTGGGGCGAAAGCAGCAGGCGTGCCTCCGCGTCGCTGACGC
>RKSA01000076.1 GCA_007571115.1 Gammaproteobacteria bacterium | reverse complement strand
CTGCCGATAGAATGAAAAACTTGTTGTTGCCCGTGGCCAAGCCTCGCTTGATCTGGAAAAAGTCTCCCAGCACTGGCACATCGGCGGCTGGTGAATCTTCTTTTGCCGGGTAGCGAGTCCATTTTGACTCGCGGAGAAGTGTTGCAGAAGGCACCAGTCTTTCCAGCTTCGGCTCATGCAATGTTCCACCAAAAGTGAATCGAATTTCGTGGCCATCCCTGGGTTTTTCATTGCGTATCCATACAATGGCAGAAGACACGAGAGCATCGCGGAACTGCGAGTCGTTCGGATCAAAACGATGCACATGCAAGAGCGAAACCTCTTCGAGCAGATAGCGCTTGACCGGCTTGCCGTAATTGACATCCATGAACTCGCTGGGAATCAGCCAGCCCGCCAGCCCTCCCTCTGCCATCCAGGCATGGCTCAAACCCAGGAAATGACAATAAAGCCCAGACAAACCGTTCAAGTCGCAACCACTAGCATTCTTGACCAGCGACTGCAAGCGCAGCTTCCGCTCGCTGGCGATATGATGGTGACGCACATACGGCGGGTTGCAGATGAGCAAGTTGAATCTTTCCCTAGCCGCCGGCGGTTCGGCTTCGGCAAAATCGGCGAGCCGAATCTCCAGCCCTGCTCCTTGCCACAATTCGACCGCCGGATCGCCATAGTGGCGGTCGATTTCATAGCCGACCGCTGCATCGATGCAGCTTTCAGGAATCGCTTCGAGCAAGGCCGAATAGAACGCGCCGGTTCCAAGTGCCGGATCGATGAAGCGCACTTTTTCATTTTCTCGCAAACAGTCGCCAGCGTAGCGCAGCATGTCGACAGCCAATTTGCTCGGCGTCGAAAACTGTCCCATGCGATTGCGCGCTGCCGCGTCTTTCCTGGCGTCAAGCCGATCTTGCAAGGCCAGTCGCCGCGACTCGAGATTAGTCGCCATATCTTCCACGATCACAAGCCAAGCTCCCGGAGGTCATCGATACGATGCTCCCACACCCAATCAATGCCCTCAGCGGCTTCATGCCTGAATTGCTTGCCGCCCCTCTCCGGTACCGACCTTGCTCGAGGGGACGGGCGAAATCATAGTCGAATGCCACATGATACGCCAAAGTTTGCGGCAAATTACCGTGCTCGTCGTTGCATCGCCCCGACAAAATCGCTACTATCCGCGCCTTGAACTTTGGGCGTCAATGCTTTGGCGCGGTACATTTGGATGCGGGAATGAAAAGAACCTTCCAACCAAGCAGGATCAAGCGCGCCAGAACGCATGGCTTCAGGGCCCGCATGGCGACCCGGGCCGGGCGCCAGGTGCTGGCGAGACGGCGCGCCAAGGGCCGTCGGCGCATTTCGGCTTGAATTCGCGCGTATCGCTGCCAGCGGCGCGATACCCGGCCACAATGTCCGCCTTCGGCTTCCCCCGAGCGGCGCGGCTGCTGCGACCGTCCGACTATCGCGCCGTGTTCGCCAAAGCCCGCGTCAAGGTTTCGCGGCGCCACTTCCTCTTGCTGGCATTGCCGGGTTCGCCAAGCCAAGCGAGGCTTGGCGTTGTCGTTTCGCGCAAGAACGTTCCCGCTGCGGTGCAACGCAATCGCGTCAAACGGCTCGTTCGGGAAAGCTATCGAAGAAACCGGGCGAGGCTCGTCGGCGCCGATCTTGTCGTATTGGCACGAAAAGGCGCCCACGAGCTCGAAAATGCGGCGATTCATCGCGAGACAGTCGCTTTATGGAACGGTCTTGCGGCAAAATTGCGCACCAGCACCCCGAACAACGGAAATCCACGCAACCCATGATCCGATACGTCATCGACAGGCTGATCGTTTGCTATCAGTTGTTCGCCAGCCGCATCCTGTTCACGCAATGCCGCTTCTACCCGAGTTGCTCCGAATACACTCGCGAAGCCGTGCAGCTCCATGGTGCGGCCAGGGGACTCTGGCTCGGCGCCAAGAGAATCTGCCGCTGCCATCCATGGCACGAAGGCGGAATCGATCCGGTTCCCGGATCCGAACCCGAAGAGCGCGGAGCGGCCTGACTTGAAATACATGCGCTACTTTCTCTATACCTCGCTGGCGATCATCACCTACCTGATGCTGCTTGCCTGGCAGCAGGACTATCCCCCCGCAGTGGGCACCGACGACGAAGCCCCGGCGCAGGAGGTGAGCGATCTGCCTGCACAATTGCCCGAGCAAGTCGCCATCACCGAGGAACCCGCGCCGCTGGAGGCCCCCGCCGAGGATCTCGTGACCGTGCGCACCGACACCCTGGATCTGGCGATCGATCCGGCCGGCGGCGATATCGTCTATCTGGCGCTACCGCAATACCTGCGGGAACTCGATACCCCCGACGAGCCCTTCGTCCTGCTCGAATCGGGTCCCGGGCGCGAGTTTGTTGCCACGAGCGGCCTGATCGGGCCAAATGGAGTCGACCGCGATGGCCGCGCGCGATACCGCGCTGCCGCGAACGACTATCGCCTCGAAGACGGTGCCGAAGGCATCGAGGTCGATCTTCTCCTGTCCACTCCGGGCGATGTCGATGTCATCAAGCGTTTTGGCTTCACCCGCAGCAGCTATCTGGTCGAGGTTTCGTTTCTGGTCAGGAACCGCTCGCCCCAGGTCTGGCAGGGCAACGCGTTCGGCCAGCTCAGGCGGGGCGACTTCACCGACCCGAGCGGCGGCAACCGCCTCATGCGAACGTATCTTGGCTACGTCATCACCAGCGAGGATGATCCCTACCAGGAACTCGATTTCGGCGATATCGCCGACGCGCCGCTGGAACTCGAGCAGACCGGCGGCTGGCTCGGGTTCAGCCAGCACTATTTCCTCTCGGCGTGGGTTCCCGACCCTGAATCGACGCATCGCTACGGCTTGCGCAGAAGCGCCAATGGCCAGTTCATCGGTGAATTCACAAGCTCCGCGCTGACGGTGCAGCCCGGAGACTCGGGTTCGACGAGCATGCGCTTCTATGCCGGGCCCAAGGACCAGTACTCGCTTGCGGATGTCGCTCCCAAGCTCGATCTGACCGTCGACTACAGCTTCCTCTGGTTTCTCGCCGCACCGATCTACTGGCTGCTGCGGCAGATCAATGCCCTCGTCGGCAATTACGGAATGTCGATCATCACCCTGACCCTGATCGTCAAGCTGATTTTCTACAAGCTGTCCGAAACCCAGTATCGCTCGATGGCGAGAATGCGCCGCCTGATGCCAAAAATCCAGCAATTGCGGGAGCGCCACGGCGACGACCGGATGAAGCTGCAACGCGCGACGATGGAGATGTACAAGAAGGAAAAGGTCAACCCCCTGGGTGGCTGCCTGCCCCTGCTCTTGCAGATGCCGGTGTTCATCGCCCTGTACTGGGTGCTGATGCAAAGCGTCGAATTGCGCCACGCACCGTTTTTCCTCTGGATCAGCGACCTGTCGGTTCGAGACCCCTATTTCGTCCTTCCCTTGCTCATGGGGGCGACGATGTATCTGCAAACGAGAATGAGCCCCGCCCCGGCCGACCCCATGCAGGCGCGAATCATGAAGTTCGTGCCGGTGGCGATGACCGTGCTGTTTCTCTGGTTCCCGGCGGGGCTCGTGCTGTACTGGCTGACCAACGGGCTGCTGAGCATCCTGCAGCAATGGCATATCACTCGCAAGATCGATGCCGAATACGCCGCTTCGCGCTAATCCTGCATGGCGACGCATCCGCAGCGATAGCTCCGGGCCGTGCCCATCAATGCCATGAACGATCATCACGCCATCTGCGCCATCGCCACGGCGCCGGGCCGCTCAGGGATCGGCATCCTGCGAATCTCGGGCAAGTCCCTGGGCGATCTGGCAGCTCGGCTTGTGGGCACGGGACTCAAGCCCCGCCACGCGCATTGCCGCGATTTTCTCGACGCCGAAGGCGCGGTCATCGACCGCGGCATCGCGCTGCTGTTTCCCGGCCCGAACTCCTTCACCGGCGAGGACGTTCTCGAATTGCACGCCCACGGCAGCCGCGTCGTGCTCGAGATGCTTCGCGACCGCGCCCTGGCGCTCGGCGCCAGGCTCGCTCGACCTGGAGAGTTTTCCGAACGCGCTTTCCTCAACGGCAAGATCGACCTCGTCCAGGCCGAGGCGATCGCCGACCTGATCGATGCCGATTCGCGGCAGGCGGCGCGTTCGGCAATGCGCTCGCTAAGTGGCGATTTTTCCCGGAAGCTGCGGGCGATGGCGGCCTCGCTGACCGAGTTTCGCGTGTTGCTCGAAAGCGCGATCGACTTTTCTGACAGCGATATCGAGGTGCTCGATGCCGAATCGTTCCAGCAGCGCCTGGCCGAAGCGCTCGCCGACCTCGAGCAGACGCGATCGCTGTGCCGCCAAGGCACCCTGCTCAATCAGGGAATTGTCGTTGCGCTTGCCGGTCTGCCCAATGCCGGCAAGTCGAGCGTGATGAATTGCCTGGCAGGGCACGACGCAGCCATCGTCACGGCAATCCCCGGAACGACCCGGGACATCGTGTCGCGCCGCGTGCTGCTCGATGGCCTGCCCGTGCAACTCGTCGACACCGCAGGGCTTCGCGACAGTGACGACGAGATCGAGCAGGAAGGAGTGCGGCGCGCCCGGAAGGCCATCGACAATGCCGACCTCGTGCTGCTCATCTGCGATTCGACCCTCGTCGCCGACGATCCCGCCAACGTGTCGGCGGCAACGATCCGCTCGCTTCTGCAGCCACTGCGGGATTGCGCCAGCGATCCCGGGCATTTCGATTCCCTGCTGCGCCGCGTCACCGTGATCTGGAACAAGATCGACCTGTCCGGGTTGTCTCCGGGAATGAACCGGGTTTTTTCAGGGCCGGTCGAGCTCCCCTTGCTGCGGATCAGCGCCCGCGAAAACGTCGGCATCGACTTGCTGTCGAGGCATTTGCAATCGCAGATCGCCTACGAGGGAGGCGAGGATGCCTTCGCCGCCAGGGCTCGCCATGTCGAAGCCGTCGACGAGGCCATCGCGCAATGCCGCAAGGCGCAAGAGAACATGGCCTCGAAGGCGGCTCTTGAATGGACCGCAGAAGACTTGCGTCTCGCCCAGGCAGCGCTCGGCAAGATCACCGGCGAGGTCACGAGCGACGAGCTGCTCGGCGAAATCTTCGGCAAGTTCTGCATCGGCAAATAAGCTGCCGAAAGTGGGGAAATATCAAGCAAGCCCCACAGCGGCGAACAAGCTGCCGAAAAACTGTCGACAAGCCGCGCCTGCCAGGGGAAAAGCTCTGGATGGAATTTCGCCTGCGAGCGATCAGGCAAAGTCATGCCACTTCATTCCAGTGCTTGCACCCAGGAAGCTCCCAGCCCGCGCAGCAGTTTTTCCAAGAACCAAGTGGTTGAATGGATTTCCAAAAATCCGGTTTCCAACAG
>RKSA01000046.1 GCA_007571115.1 Gammaproteobacteria bacterium | reverse complement strand
GCACCTCGATGTGGCTGTGCTGGGTGACCGGCCGTCGGTCGAGCTGCTCAGTGACGAAATGAACCGAGATGCGATGGTCGGCATCACCAGCTTCGAGAAGGGGCCGATGCGTTTCGAGCCGTGTATATTTCGGCAAGAGCGAAGGGTGGAGGTTTATGATTCTGCCGTGCAAGCTCCCCACGCAGAATCAGCAACATCCTCCCTTCGCTATTGCCGAAATATCCAGGGCTCGATACGCATCGGCGCGTTCTCGAAGCTGGTGATGCCGAACACGGCATCTCGATGCATTTCGTCAATGAGCAGCTCGACGGCGGGCCGATCATCGCGCAAAGCCGCATCGAGGTGCGAGCCGCTGATTCCGAACCGGGCCTGAGGGCGCGAATCCACGCCCTCGAACACCACTGCTACCCCCAGGTTGTCGGCTGGTTCGCGGCGGGCCGGCTCGAGTTGCGCGACGATGGCGTGTTTCTCGATCAAGACAGGCTGCCGGCCTGCGGCATCGAGCTGCCGCCTCCCGCCGGCCCTTGACATCGCTCCTGTTCAGTTGCCACGCCCGATGCCGTGGCGGCGCATTTTCTCGATCAGGGTGGTGCGGCCGAGGCGCAGGCGTTCGGCTGCGTGCTTGACGACTCCGTTACTGTCTTGCAGGGCGCGTTCGATGAAATCCTTTTCCAGGTTGGCGAGATAGCGTTTCAGGTCGAGGCTCTGGATTGGTGGCATGGGAACCGGTGGCATAGATACTGGTGGCATAGAGGCCGGCGGCATGGAGGTCGGCGGCGTTGGCCGCAGCGCAGCGGGGGCTGGCGAAGCCTGGGTACTGCGTGGCGATTCCTCGCTCTTGCAGTCTTGCCCATCGGCGCCACGCAGGCGCTCGGGCAACTGCTCAAGACCGACGATGCCGTGGGGATGCAGAATCGCCATCCGTTCGATCAGGTTGGCGAACTCGCGCACATTGCCAGGCCAGCGATGGCCGCATAGCGCCGAGATCGCTGCGGAATTGAAGCGCACCGAGCCCTTGCCAGCGCTTTCCAGATTGCCGATCAAGTCGTTCAGCAACAGCGGAATGTCCTCGGCGCGTTCGCGTAGCGGCGGCATTTGCAGCGGAAAGACATTGATCCGGTAGTAGAGATCCTCGCGAAACTCGCCGCAGGCGATCATTTCCTCGAGGTTCTTGTGCGTTGCAGCAAGAATTCGCGCGTCGGCGCGGATCGAGCGATTGCCTCCGACCCGCTCGAAACTCCCCTCCTCCAGAACGCGCAGCAGCTTGACCTGCATGTTGAGCGGCATGTCGCCGATTTCGTCGAGAAACAGCGTTCCTCCATGGGCGCGCTCGAAACGCCCCACCGAAGTTGCCACCGCTCCGGTGAAGGCGCCGCGTTCGTGGCCGAACAGTTCGCTTTCGAGCAGTTCGCCGGGAATCGCGCCGCAGTTAACGGGGACGAAGGCCTTGCCTTCGCGGCCCGAGACTCGATGCAGGCTTCGCGCGACGATTTCCTTGCCGGTTCCCGATTCGCCCGTAATCAGCACGTTGACTTCGGTCCCGCTCAGGCGCGCCACCATCTCGCGTATTGCCGTGATCGCCGGGCTCGAGCCGATCAGCCCCTGGGCTGCGGCAAGGCTCGATGAGACTTCGGCGTCGGCGCTGCCGCCCAGGCATTGATGGCAGAGCCTGGCCTTGTGCAAGACATCGAGCAGCTCGCGAAAATGCGCCGCCGCACCCGCTGCGGCGAACATTCGCGCCCGCGCGGAGTCATCGACGCAGTCGGGAAGCTCGTCGGCATCGAGCAGCACGATGGCCGAGCGCGAGAAATGCGCGAGCAGGTCAGCAAGCGTTTCGCGCTCACTGGCCTTGGCACTGGCAAGAACGAACACGACGGGAAACTCTTTCGCTTCGGGCGCTGCCCTGGGCCATTCAAGCCATGCAGCGCCTTGCACCGACTCGCCAAGAAACTCGAGCTTTGTCGCAAGCTCGCGCCGGGCAGCCGCATCGTCGCCGATCAGCAATATCGGGGCAGGTTTGCTGGCGGGCATGGGCGTCGGGTTCCTGGCTGGGCGCGGAAAGTCGTTTTAGTGTACACGATGCGCGCCTCCCTGGAAGCTCGCGGTCGCGTGTCGATGCGAGGCGGTCAATTTCCCGGCAATCCTGCCGAAACTTGATAACACAGGAGGGCAAGGCAATCCCATGAGCAATTCACGCGGCAACCTCGAAAGCGCTGTTTTGTTGCCAAAGTCTGCGGGCAATGAGCGGCGCGCTTTGCCGAATGACCGGGCCGACGGGCACGAACAGCAGGAGCTGCTCGAAATCGTTCGCCAGCAGCCCCATGTCGATATCAGCAGGTCAATCTCCCTGCACCGAGTGGTGCAGAACGGACGCTACCAGATCGATGCATTCCGCCTCGCCGGAAAACTGCTCGACTTCGAACTGCGGCTTCAGCGAGACCAGGGCAGCGCCGGGCGCAACCCTTCGAGCAGCGGCAAATCGGCGGGCTCGTCGACATCCCAGCAGGGTTCGAGCAACTGATGTCGCAAACCGAGCCGACGCAATCGCGCCAAGGTCTGCTGCAGCACCTTGTCGCTGCCCCAGGAGATTCCCGCGAACAGCTCCTGGGCGGCATGGTCCGGACCATGGCCCAGGCCATGAGCCAGCCCGATCAGCACGTAACCGCCATCCCGGGCAGGCCCGAGCACGACCTCGGCGCCGCTTGCCAAGGCGGCCAGGGCGCGGTGCAGGTAGCCGGCCGCCATTGCCGGCGAATCGCTGCCGACGATCAGCACCATGTCGACTCCCTCGGCAGCGAGCTCCTGGGCGGCGGCGTGGCGCAGTCGCGCACCGAGCCCGGCGCCTTGCTGGACTTGAATGTCCTCCGCCGGGCAGAGGTCGAGAAAGTGCTCGTTTGCCGGATCGCCGGTCACCCAGAGGCGTGGCTTGGCGAGCCCCGACTGCCGCGCCAGGCGGACGATGCGCCGCAGCATGGCAAGATGCAGTTCCAGCGCGGATTCGCCGCCAATCTGCCTGGCGAGCCGGGTCTTGACCGCACCGGCCTCCGGCTGCCGGGCAAAAACCAGAATTCTCGCATTGGCAAATCGCCAGGGAGACGTCGCGCCATCAAACAACCCGGGGTAGTATCTTGCCGCAAGCTGTTCGGGGTCGGCGCCGAAAAAATATCGGCCGCGCAACCACCACATTTGCCAGATCGTTCTTGCCACTCCCCGGGTTTCCCAGCGCCGCGACGAGGTCACCGTTGCCAGCGCGATCCGTCGCGGGCGGGAATGACGGCCGAGGCTCGAGCAGATCGCGATGTCCTCCATCAGCGGGATGCCGGGAAAGCCGCCGGCTCGATGAAACAGCGCCGCGCTGGCGAACAGCGCCTGGTCGCCGGTACACGTTCGCGTCAGTCGCGCGCGCAGGTTCATGCACGCGGCAATCACGCGGAACATCGCTGCGCGACCGTCGAATTCGCTGTCGAACCAGCCCCAGGCCTCCGTTGCCTCGCCGAAAATCGTGCCAAGCGCGTGCTCGACCTCCCCTGGAAGGCGGCTATCGACGTGCAGAAACAGCAGCACATCGCCGCTGGCGACGCTCGCGCCGAAATTCATCTGCATGGCGCGGCCGCGCTGGCCGCGCAGCAGGCGAGTGCAACGCGGCGCAGCAAGCGAGCGGGTCGCGTCGTCGCTGCCGCCATCGACAACAATCACTTCGTGGCCGCGGCGACGCAACGGCAGCAGGCGCTCGAGGCAGGAAATGACGAGCGCTTCCTCGTTCAGGACCGGGATGATGATGCTGAGCAGCAAGCGAAGCTTCCAACGGGGCAAACTCGGCGAATTCTATTGCATTTCACGGACGATTTGCCTGTAAAATGCAGCCTGCAACCTGCCGCGCTGGGGGCGCTTGCCCAAGGGATTGGCAGATTGGCGAAAGCCCAGGCGCCTGGCAAGTGCGAGGTCCGGCAAGAAACGCTGTGAACGCAGAAAACTACTACATCGTGGCGACGGCACCGAGCGACCCTGCCCTGCGAGTGAAAATCTCCGGCCCCTACCTCACTAGGCAGGCCGCCAAGGCCGATCTCGAGGCCGCGATCAGCGAGGCGACGGGGATCGACCCGAGCGCCCGCCGCTACCGCTACAGCATTTCCCTGCTGGAAAGCCGCAAGCCCGGCGTCATACAGCACATGGCCTCGCATTCCTGAGCCGGCAAAAACCGCTATAATCCGCCCCTGCACACGCGAGCAGTCCGGGAACTGCGGGTTCCTGGCGCGGCTTTGCGACCTCTTTGGCGACCTCTTGACGATTGCCCTTTGCGATCCACTTTTCGTGAACTGCCTTTTTCCATGAACCGCTTTTTCCATGAATCATCCAGGGAGCGACTACTTGCATGGCTGTTGAGCCCTCCGGCCTGAAGTTCCGGCGAGCGCTGGCGGAACATTGCCCCTTGCAGATCGTTGGCGCGATCAATGCCTATTGCGCGATTCTCGCCGAAGCTGCGGGCCACAAGGCGATCTACCTTTCCGGTGGTGGAGTCGCGGCGGCTTCCTGCGGCCTGCCCGACCTCGGCGTAACCGCGCTTGCCGACGTGCTTGTCGATGTCGACCGGATCTGCAACGCCAGCGAGCTGCCCCTGCTCGTCGATATCGATACCGGCTGGGGTGGAGCTTTCAACATCGCGCGCTCGGTCAAGGCGCTCGAGAAGGCCGGGGCGGCTGCGGTCCATATCGAGGACCAGGTATCGCAGAAGCGCTGCGGCCACCGGCCCAACAAGGCGATCGTTCCGTCCAGCGAGATGGTCGACCGAATCAAGGCCGCAGTCGATGCGCGAAGCGACGACTCCTTCGCCATCATGGCGAGGACCGACGCCCTGGCGGTGGCGGGCCTCGACGCCGCCCTCGAACGCGCCATGGCCTATGTCGAAGCCGGCGCCGATGCGATTTTCCCCGAGGCTGTGTACAAGCTCGATCAGTACCGGTGCTTCGTCGAAGCCGCCAAGGTTCCCGTTCTGGCCAATATCACCGAATACGGCCAGACGCCGCTGTTCAGCCGCGAGCAATTGCGCGAGGCCGGTGTCGCCATGGCGCTGTATCCGCTGAGCGCTTTCCGCGCCATGAGCAAGGCCGCCCTCGAGGTGTATCGAACGCTTGCCGAGGACGGCAGCCAGCAGGCCGCACTCGAAGCCATGCAGAGCCGCGAAGAGCTGTATGCCATGCTCGGCTACCACGAATTCGAGCGCAAGCTCGACGTTCTCTTTGCTGGCCAAGCATCTGCCGACCAGGCCCTCGCCGACAAAGCGAAAGGCGCCTGAAACGCGCAGGCAGAGCACACGAAGAGCGCGGACAAAGCGCGGGAAAAGAGCGCACAAAAAGCGCAAAAAGCGCAAAAAGCGCAAA
>RKSA01000107.1 GCA_007571115.1 Gammaproteobacteria bacterium | reverse complement strand
GGCATCGTGACCAACCTTTCGCGCCCCTTGCAAGGCCAGTCCGACTGGCTATTCAACTTCCAGGCAGGCTACGAGCCGTTCACCGGAACGACGGCGACCCTGCTCTACCACTATTTCGGCGAGCGCATTACCGAGGTTGGGATCGAAGGCGCTCCCGACCTCTACGAGCAGCCTTTCGGCGAGCTGAATTTCGTTTTCATCAGAGAATTGAACGACCATTGGAAGATTCAGGCCAAGGGCCGCAACCTGCTCGACGAACGTTCACAGATCACCCAAGGCGGCCTGGTTTCGACGGCCTACAACAAGGGCCGACAGTTCAGCTTTCAGGTCGATTACACATTCTAGATAGCGAAGGAGGTGGCGACAATGGCAAATTCAACGATTCTGATTGTCGATGACGAGCAAGCGATCAGGGACTTGGTCAGCATAACGCTAGATCTTGCAGGTTTCGATGCCATCACGGCGGCGAACGCCCACGAGGCGCATATGTCGATCATCGATCAAAAACCCGATCTCGTGCTGCTCGACTGGATGCTACCGGGCGGCAGTGGCATCGAGCTCGCGCGGCGCTTGCGCCGTGACACGGCGACGAGCGAGATTCCCATCATCATGTTGACTGCCAAGGCCAACGAGGACCACAAGGTCGAGGGCCTGAACGAGGGCGTTGACGATTACGTCACCAAGCCTTTCTCTCCCCGGGAACTCGTCGCGCGAATCAAGACCGTGTTGCGCCGCTCCAGCGGCAAGCTGCGCAACCAGAGCCTGCAGGTTTTCGATCTCAAGCTCGATCCTGCGAGCCATCGCGTCACGATCGAGGACCAGCACGTCGATATTGGCCCTACCGAGTTCCGCCTGCTGAAATTCTTCCTGCAACACCAGGAGAAGGTTTTCAGCCGCGACCATATCCAGAATGCGGTCTGGGGCGCCAATGTCTATCTCGAGGAGCGCACCATCGATGTGCATATCCGTCGGCTACGCAAGGCGCTTTCCTCGATCGAGAACGCTTCGATCAGCTACGCGAAACTGATCCAGACCGTGCGCGGCGCCGGCTACCGCTTTTCGGTGCGTCCGGGCTAGATCGCTTGCCGAGGCGCCAGGCACCCGCTGGCAATGCCCTGGACATTCCCTCGGCACGTCGTGTAAAGTGCAAAAAAACGGACTTTAGACGGCTTTTATGCCCTTAAAGTTCCACTTTTAGGACTTTATGCGAGTGAGCAAAGAACATACACCCGCCGCGCTCGCCAGCGAGCTCGGAGAGCGACTCAAACAGGCGCGGCTGAATCGCGACATGACGCAATCGGCAGTCGCGGAGCTCGCTGGCGTGTCGAGAAAGGCGGTGCTGCGCGCCGAGAAAGGCGATGCGCGGCTCGAAGCCTTCGTGGCGATCGTGTTGGCCCTCGACCTGACCGGGCAGCTCGACCTGTTCCTGCCAAGGCAGGACGTCTCCCCCGTGCAGCTTGCCAGGCTGAAGGGAAAGGCGCGGCAACGGGCATCGGGCCAGGAAACGGTCGGCAGCGAAAAGCCGCCAGCCTGGTAGACGGCAGCACCGATGCCAGCACACGCCATTGACATGCACTGGCAAGGCTCCCGGGTCGGCGCCGCTAGCTTCGATTCCGCCACGGGGCTGTGCAGCTTCGAGTACGAGCCGTCGTTCATCGGCCGGGGAGTCGAGCTGGCGCCACTGAAAATGCCCCTCGGCAACGAAATCTACTCGTTCCCCGAACTCGGCCGCGCAACTTTCCAGGGCCTGCCGGGCCTGCTCGCGGATTCGCTGCCAGACGATTTCGGCAACTCGGTGCTCGACGAATGGGCCGCCCGCCAAGGCCTTGCGCCGCAGCAAATCGGGCCGTTGGAAAGGCTGCAATACATCGGCAAGCGAGGTATCGGCGCACTCGAGTTCGTGCCAGCGCAAAAGCTCAAGGGATTGAATGCCAGGCAGGCCCTCGACCTGGAAATGCTCGTCGATATCGCGCAGCAGACGCTCGATTCCCGGGCCGGGTTTTCCGTCGAATTGCGTCAGGGCGAGCGTGACGAGCGCGAAGCCATGATGGCGCTGCTATCGATCGGCACGAGTGCCGGCGGCGCCAGGCCGAAGGCGGTGGTCGCTTTCAACGAGGACTTCAGCAAGGCGCTCTCGGGGCAAACCGGGGTTCCCGAAGGCTTCACCCACTACCTGTTGAAATTCGATGGCGTCACCGAGTACCGGCAAGACCGGCAGTCGTTCGGCGACCCGCTTGGCTATGGCGCCATGGAATACGTCTATCACCTGCTCGCCAGCGCCTGCGGCATCGCCATGATGCCTTGCCGGTTGCTCGCGGAAGGAAATCGCCGCCACTTCGTCACCCAGCGCTTCGACCGCATCGGCAACGAGAAGATCCACGTGCAGACCTTGAACGGCCTGGCCCACGTCGACTACAAGCTGGCAGGCTCGTACTCGTATGCGGAGTTGTTTGGCGTTGCCAGGCGCCTGGGGCTGCCAGCCTCGGCGGCTGAGGAGCTGTTCCGCCGCATGGCGTTCAATATCGTTGCCAGGAACCACGACGACCACTCCAAGAACTTCTCCTTCCTGCTACATCGCGGAAGCTGGCAGCTCGCGCCGGCCTACGACCTGGCGTACAGCTTCAACCCAGCAAGCAGATGGGTATCGAGCCACTGGATGAGCATGAACGGCAAGCGCGACGATTTCAGCCGCGCCGACTTCCATTCCATGGAGAGGCTCAGCCCGCTGTTCACCCGGGCGAAGATCGACCGCATCGTCGAAAAGACCGTGCATCACGTGTCTCGATGGCGCAAACTGGCGGTCGAGCACGATGTTCCCGTGCGCCTGATCGACGAGGTCGAGGCGAATCTGCGGCTGGATTTGTGAAAGACTGGATTCGCTGAAGATTGGGCTTGTGAAAGACTGGACTCGCGAAGAGCAAGATCCGCGAAAGGCCGGTTTGGCAAACGGTCGCAGGGAGTCGGCAAGCAGAACGCGCCCCGCCGAAAGCCTCGGCGAGGCGCGTTGCCGGCCTGGTGGAGGCGGGGAGAGTTGAACTCCCGTCCGTCAGCTCGCGGTTTGCAGATCTACATGCTTAGCTTCGTCTATTGCGTTAACCCATGTCTACCCGACGGGCAGGGCGAGCAGGGCGAGCCTGGAAGGATTTGACGGCGCAACGCCAGGCGCGTCTTGCCGCGATCCCGTTCTTCATGACGATCACGAACGCAGGTTTACGGGAATCCCTGCGGTGACCGCTAGCCGCGATCAGGCGGCTAGGGCGTAGCTTCTGTCTTCGGCAACTATGCAGTTGCAGCAATTGATTAACGAGAGTCACTACCCTCTCGGCATGCACTCCAAGCGTTGATACCGGCGTCGAATCCGAATCGCCCCCTGAATCGATGGCCCACGATAGCATAATCGGGCCGGAAAAGCGCGTTGCAAGAGCCGCGATTCGCTTTCATCCGCTTGGGCTGTCGGCTTGGCGCACCTGCAATTCGCGCCACCAGTCCTCGTTGTCGAGGTTCCAGTCGATGGTGCTTGCAAGGCCGCTGGCGAAATCGATGCTGGGCCGGTAGCCGAGTTCGCGGCTGATCTTGCCCGGGTCGACGGCATAACGCACATCGTGGCCGGGGCGATCCTCGACGTGCTCGATGAGCGAACTCGATGGCATCCCCCGGGCTGGGGGCGCCTCGGGGTAGCGGCTCGCGAGCTCGGGCCGGGAGGCAAAACGCTGGTCGACGATCGCGCAGAGCCTCCCGATCAGATCGATGTTGACGCATTCGCCGGCACCGCCGACGTTGTAGGTTTCGCCGCGTCGGCCCTTGCGGATGCAGAGCTCGATCGCCCGGCAATGATCCTCGACGTGCAGCCAGTCGCGGATCTGTCGGCCGTCGCCGTAGACCGGCAGGCGCCTGCCAGCGAGGATATTCGTCAGAAACAGCGGGATCAGCTTTTCCGGGTATTGGTAGGGGCCGTAGTTGTTCGAGCAATTGCTCGTGACCGTCGGCAGGCCATAGGTTTCATGCCAGGCACGAACGAGATGGTCCGCAGCCGCCTTGCTCGCGGAATACGGCGAATTCGGCGCGTAGGGGGTGCTCTCGCGGAACGGCGCGTCGTCTGGGCCGAGGGTGCCGTACACCTCGTCGGTGGAAATGTGCTGGAACACGCAGCCGGAACGGGCCTTGCCCGCTTCGAGCCACACTGCGGCCGCAGCCTTGAGCAGCTTGTGCGTGCCGACGATATTCGTCTCGACGAACGCGTCGGGGCCGCTGATCGAGCGATCAACATGGCTCTCGGCGGCGAAATGGACGATGACATCGATGCCATGGCCGCGCAGCAATCTTTCGACGAGCGCCTCGTCGCGGATGTCGCCGTACACGAAATGAAAGCCCTGGCTCGATTCGAGGTCGGCGAGATTGGCCCGGTTGCCGGCATAACTGAGCGCGTCGAGGCCGACGACGAGGTCGCCGGGATGTTCGCGCCGCCAGTAGCGAACGAAGTTCGTTCCGATAAAGCCGGCGGCGCCCGTCACGAGCAATGCACTCATCGCTTCCTGTCCTCTCGCTGCTTGCCGATCGCCTTGATCACGCGATCGAGTTCGGCGCGCCAATCGTCGCCCATGGCGCCGAATTCGGCCAATGCGCGGCTGCGATCCATGACGCTGTACGCCGGCCGCTTCGCCGCAGCGGCAAATTCGGCTGTGGTGATCGGCCTGAGCGGAATCGCGCCTTGCAGGATTCGCGCAGCGAGCCCCAGGCGCTGGATTTCCCGGGCAAAGCCGAACCAGCTCAGCGCACCACCATCGTGCCAATGATACACGCCCGCTTGGGGCGCGAGTTCGGCGATTCGCCAGATCAGCGCTGCCAGCGAATGCGCCGAGGTCGGACAGCCGATCTGGTCGCTGACCACGGCGAGCTCGTCGCGCTCGCCCATCAGCCAGGAGTTCCTTGACCGGATGGGCACGGGCCTGCGGTCGGAGGATGTGCCGCATATGTTCGAGATCATCGACTCGACCGAAGAGCAGCAGAACGCGTTCCTGCTCGCGCAGAGCCTGGAGTCGATGGCGCGAATGTTCGTGATGGCCCCGAACACCCCGGAGGAGATTGTCCTGACGTGGCAGCGGGTGTTCCGCGAAATCGTCGAAGACCCGGAGTTCATTGCGAAGGCGGAGCTTGCCGAGCGCCCGGTGAAGTACGGCGACCCGGCGATACTGGTCGAGAACATCCGCAAGGCGCAGAACTTCAGCCCGGAGGCCCGGGAGTTGTTCGCAGGCCTGTACGGCGCGCAGTAACCGCCGGCCTTCGGCAAAGCAGCGCAACAAGGGGCGGGCTACGGCCCGCCCCTTTACGCAGCTTCCGGAAGCGTCCCTTGCTTGACGCGCCCGATGCGCCCCGCGTAGCGTAAGCGCCCAATTACCG
>RKSA01000096.1 GCA_007571115.1 Gammaproteobacteria bacterium | reverse complement strand
GCGATGTCGAATACGATACCAACGGGCTCGCCCAGGCCGTCGCCGATGCCGTTGCGGCAGCGAGCGGATTCCCGGTTGCCCCGCAGTTGCCGCCGGGCTACATTCCCCAACTGTCCACCGAGGACACGACCATGGCCTGGCATTTCGGCGCCGGAGCGAGCTGGGAGCTTTCTGCCTCGACTTCGCTGCAGGTCGGCTATCGCTACCAGGCGAGCGGCAATGTCGAGTTCAACGGCGCCAACAGCAATGCCACCGCGAACTCGCTCACCGAGCAGAAAACGCATTTCATCGAGCTCGGCATTCGCTATCGCTTGTAGGCGCCCCTGTTCGCGATGATCAAGAGTCGTGGCGATCAGGAACCGAGGCGGTAGCGCAGCTTGACCGCGAGCGTGTCGACCACGGGGGTGTTCCAGGACTCTTCGAGCATGCCCTGGAAGCTCAGGAAACGTTCTCGCGGCAGGTTGCCGCCCCGGGTGTAGACGACGAACAGGTCCGATAGCGGCGCGATTTCCCAGCGGTAGCGGGCCTGGAAGGTCATGCGGCTGATGATGAAGTCGTCGGCAGTGTCGTTGGGCTTCTCGACGGCGCGCAGGAGCTCCCTGGAGTCGGGGTTGACTCGCCAGAACATGTCCTCGAAGGCCTTGATTCCCCGCCACTGCAAGCTCAGGCGGAATTGCTGCCTGGCGGTGATGAAATAGCTCGTCTCGATTCGCTGCGACAGGCCGTGGGCTTCGAAGCTCGTGTAGCTGCCTTCGCCGCGATGCACGAGCAGCGCTTCGCGGTCTTCGTACTCCATGGCGAAATCGAGGGAGAAGCGGTCGATCGGGCGCCAGGAAAGCCCGCCCCAGATCGTATTGCGCGCGGGGCCGAGATCGTCCTGGCCCAGGCTCACTTCCAGGCCCCAGGCGAGGGACTTGGCCTGGTCGGTTTCGTATTCCAGGTTGAGGCCGAAGCGCTGCGGGATGGCGAAATCGCCGCTGCCGCCGCCGAGGCGGTCGTCGATGCGTCTGGGGAGCCAGCGCAGGCTGTACGAGACGCGGTTGCTGTCGGGGAAGGTGTAGCCGCGATTGAAAACCGCCCCGAGCCGCACCGGCTGCCCCCGGGTATTCCATTGATTGACAATGAACACGCCGGTGGTTCGCGAGCGCAGGCCGGGAAGGTCCGACTCGATGCGGAAATACGTGTAGTCGAGATTCGCCGAATCGTTGCGCTGGGAAAATCCGAGATCGTTGAGGTCGAGCTCGTCGTCGAGGAAGGTGGCGCGCAGGGAATGGTTGACGCCGCGCCGGGGGCGGAAGCTGACGTCGTTGAACACGCCGAAGCCGCTCGTGCCGTGGACATCGCTGTACATCGCCTGGCCATCGATGATCCAGCGGTTGTCGCTGGAGAAATACCCCCAGTCGATGGCGCCGGCCGTGGCCTCGAGTTGCGGGTGCGAGAGCCTGGTTCCCATCCAGCCGAGCGAGCGGCGGCCGCCTCCATCACTGGTGTCCTCATAAAGCAGGCGAGCGACGCCGAAGTCGCGGCCGGTGGCATGAATGCCGACGGGAGTGCCGTCCTCGAGCCTGCCTTCGATCGTCGTGTCGTCTTCGCTGGCGAACAGCGTTCCGTATTGCCAGTTGCCTGCCGAGCCGGTGAACTTGACCGCGCCGAGCAGGTCGGAAGGGGCGCTCAGGTCGGTTGCGACGACTTCGACGTCGTCGGGGATTGCTGGGAAATGCGGGGCGGCGCCGATGCGCCGCGTGTTGAGCAGGGTCAGTGGCCCGGAAAAGCCGCGCCTGTTTCCGCCGGCGCGCTGGGTGGCGTTGAAGATGTCCTGGCCTTCGAGAAAGAACGTGCGCTTTTCCGGGAAGAATGTTTCGAAAGCGCTTAGGTTGACGACCACATCGTCCGACTCGACGTTGCCGAAATCGGGGTTGAGCGTTGCCGAAAGCAGGGAATTGGTCGTCGGGCGCCAGAACATCTCGGCGCCGGCCTTGTATCCGGTTTCGTCGGCGATGCTGTCGTGAACGCTCGAGGCGAAGGGGTAGAAGGTCAGTTGCCGGCGCGGCTCGATATCGCGCAGCTCGTATTTCTCGAAGGCCGAAAGATATTCGTTCACCGTTCGCGGCAGGGCGGGGTTCGACCAGGTCTCGCCTCCGAGGTGGCCGACCTGGCGCTCGAAATACAGGCCGATCTGGCGAGTGTCTCCTGCTGCCCGGGGCAGCGCGAGCATCGACCAGGGGATGAAGCACTCGACGCTCCAGCCTTCTTCGAGCTCCTGCGTGGCGCCGCTCCAGGCGCCATCCCATTGCATGTTCATCTGCCGCTCGGGCAGCAGCGTCGCGTCGGACATCGAGCCGCCGAGATTCATGCGCAGGAAATAGCCGTACAGGCCCTCGCCCGAGCTGTCGAGGGCGACGACGAAGCCGTCGCGGTCGAGGCGCGTGTCCCGGGAGGTCATTCGCGCCACCAGGGTTCCCGGCGGCTGGTGGTTGACAGCCGAAACATAGATGCCGCGTTCGCTATGGAACACGCGGACGCGGGTTTCGTATGGCGCCTCGGCCATGGTGTCAGGGTCGACGACGCGCATGTTGTCGACCACGGGGACTTGCTGCCAGACGGCTTCGTCGACAAAGCCGTCGAGCACGATATTGGCTTCGTCCTCCGTGAAACGCGACAATTGCTGCACCGGCGCCTCGATCTGGGCCGCGACCCCCGGGCCCGCGAGCAGCAAGGCGACTGTCATGGCCCGAGCGATCAGGCACCGAAGCGTAGTGGAACGCATCGGGCGTGCCCCGCCTTCCGGCGCGGGACTGCCAGGTGCCCCATGCAAGGCGGATGCCCCATGCAATCCGGAAGTGCCCGAGAAGGGGGTTTCCAGGAGAGAGGCTTCGGCCAGATTGCCACGATTCGTCATGATTGCTCGCTGGATTGCCTGATTTGATGCCTGTTGCTACCCGATTGCCGTGCTGCAATCCATCGTCAAGTGCAGCCGCAACCGACAGAGGATGACTTCCCATGAGGGCCCGAAAGCTCGATTCCGCGATTTTCGTGGAGGAAAAACGGCACGTCTGGGCCGATTCAAAGAATAGATGGTATTCGCGATTTTTGCTATTCGCCAACGTCGCGATCGTGACGACGATCATGGTCGGCCTCGTGATCTCGATAGCCCTGCAAGGCTGACCCACGCCGGGCACAGCTTCCCGGAAACGGCTTCAAGGCACGGCAACTGGCGCTACACGACCGGCCCGCGCGATTCAGCACCGGGCCCGTTCTTCACAGGCGCCCAGGCGGCGCTTGCCGCAGCGGGCAAAATTCTATACCATGCGCGACCGCAAAGGGGGCTGTTTCCGTCTGCCGCGAACATGCCGGCGCGAACATGACCGAATGCCTGCGGAGCATCCTGGAAGGACAGATTCCGCGAAACCGTAACCGCGAAACCGTAACCGCGAAACCGTAACCGCGAAACCGTAACCGCGAGAACCGTAACCGAGAGAACCGTAAAAAGGATTGCCACCTCATGTCACTAGCGATCGCGCTGTTCCTGCTCGTCATCGGCACCGTCATCCTGCATTTCGTCTTCGCCTACTATTTCGACTGGTGGTTCACCGATCTCGCCGCCGACTGGGCGGGAATCGACCTGACGGTCTACGTGACCCTGTGGGTGACCGGCCTGGTATTCGTCGCCATCAACGCCTTCATGGCGTATTGCGTCTGGCGCTTCCGCCACAAGCCCGAGCACAAGGCCGTCTACGAGCCGGAAAACCACCGCCTCGAGATCATCCTCACCGTTGTGACCACGGTTGGCGTTGTGGTGATGCTGGCGCCGGGGCTGTTCTACTGGGCGGTGTTCGTCAACGTCCCCGAGGACGCCCATGAATACGAAGTGCTCGCCCAGCAATGGCAATGGCAGTATCGCTATCCGGGCGCCGACGGCGTGCTCGGCGCTGCGGACACGTCCCTCGTTTCCGAGAGCAATCCTTTCGGCATCAACCCGGAAGACCCCAACGGGCTCGACGATATCGTCGTCAACGATCCGCAGATGCGCCTCCCGGTCAACGAGGACGCCCACCTGCTGTTCCGCTCGAACGACGTGCTGCACAATTTCACCGTTCCCCAGTTCCGCGTGAAGATGGATCTCGTTCCCGGGCTCGTTTCCTACATGTGGCTCACGCCAACCGAAGTCGGCACCTACGACGTGCTCTGCGAGGAACTTTGCGGAATCGGTCATTTCATCATGCGCGGGCAGGTCGTCGTCGATACCCGGCAGGACTTCGACGCCTGGCTGGCGACCCAGCCGACCTTCGCCGAGACCCAGTCGATGCCTCCCCCCGACCTCGTTGCCGGCCAGGCGCAATACGCGATCTGCGCGACCTGCCACGGCCAGCAAGGCGAAGGCCTGCCGCCTGAGGGAGGTGCCGCCCCCTTGTTGACGAACGGCCCCAAGCTGGCTGGGCAGCCAAGCTGGTATCTCGAGCGGCAACTGCAATACTTCAAGACCAGGGTGCGTGGCGGCGCAGATGACGATGACGCGAGCCAGGGAATGGCCGGAATGTCCCTCACCCTGTCCGACGACGCCGCAGTGCGCAACGTATCGGCGTACATCGCCTCCTTTCCCGATGTGCCTGCGCAACACACCGTGACTGGCGACGTCGAAAACGGTCGCGACATCTACGACCGCAATTGCGCCGCCTGCCACCTCGACGACGGCAGCGGCACCTGGTATGCCGACGCGCCGCCCCTGGCCGGCCAGAGCGACTGGTACCTCGCCAGCCAGCTCAGCAAGTTCCGCGCCGGAATCCGCGGCATGCACGCCGAGGACGACTACGGCGAGCAAATGGTGTTCATGGCGACCGCGATGGCCGACGAAGAGGAAATCCGCGACGTGGTCGCCTACATCAACACGCTGCTTGCAGACGATCTTCAGGCTGGCGAATAAATCATTGAGGCCCGAGAGCTCGGGGATCGAATCAGGAGAGGAACATGGCATACGTCCCATTGGCTGATCAGGAAATGGAACTTCATCACCCCCATAGCTGGGTGACGAAGTACGTCTGGAGTCAGGACCACAAGGTGATCGCCATCCAGTACGGCGGCACCGCCATTTTCGTCGGCCTCATCGCGCTGGTGCTGTCGCTGGCGATGCGAATGCAGCTCGGTTTCCCGGAAAGCTTCGACCTGATCGACCCGAACTCGTACTACCAGGCCGTGACCATGCACGGCATGATCATGGTCATCTACCTGCTCACCGCACTGTTCCTCGGCGGCTTCGGCAACTACCTCATCCCCCTCATGTGCGGCGCCAGGGACATGGTCTTTCCGTTCATGAACATGCTCAGCTACTGGGTGTACCTGATTTCGGTGCTGATCCTGCTCGCGAGCTTCTTTGTCAGCGGCGGGCCAACGGGGGCCGGCTGGACGCTCTATCCGCCGCAGACCTCCCTGGCGGGAACGCCGGGTCACGACATGGGGATCGTGCTCATGCTCGTTTCCCT
>RKSA01000187.1 GCA_007571115.1 Gammaproteobacteria bacterium | reverse complement strand
CGGCGCAGCCAACACTGCTGCCAACGTCCTGACTTTCGAGGCGCGAATCGGCTACGGCCTCGTCGGCATCGCCGGCCAGCGCCTCCAGCCTTCGGCGGTGTGGCGCGATTCCGGCGCTTCCCGGGAAGCAGGCCTCGGCCTCGAATACCAGGGCGCCTGGACGCTGCAAATGGAAATGACCCACCGCGCCAGCGCCTTCGAGCCCGGCCACTGGGGAATCCAGCTCGGCATCGTCAGGCCACTGAGCGGCAAGGCCGGTGCCTGGCGAACTGCCACAGATCACTCCCCTCCTTCCACGGAACTTCCAGCGGTCTCGAACAAAGCCCCAACGTCACTCCCCCCTTGAGGGGGAGTCGGCAAGGCAAGGGCGCAAGCCCGCAGGCGCGCCGGTGGGGGGAGGCGCCGGCACGGCGCCCAGTCGTCCTGCGGCGCGGCAAGGCAGGGACGACGCCGCGCCGAAAGGTGCGGAACCTGTTCATTCAGTTGCAAGCGCCGGTTGCTGGCGTTATGCTTGTTCACGAAATGAAGGGCATGAGCCTGGAGTTCGAGCGTTCAGGCGCCTTCGCCGCAGCCAGTGCGTGAATGAACAAGCATCCAAAGCTGGCGAAGAAGCTCAAGCTTCTTTATCAGCTCAAAGCGCAGCCGAAAATCACGAACAACCAACAATTGGCCAATGTGCTTGGCGTCAGCCGCCAAGCAGTCAGCAAGTGGGGAACTGGCAGCGTCACCCAGTCGGGCGATGCGATCCCCGATGCCCACTTTTTCCGCATCGGGCAATTGTTCGGCATCGATTCCTACCTATTCACCCTCGAATTCGACGAGTTCGAGAAAGAGGTCCGCTTGACCCTGGGGCAGCGCAGTCGCGCCCTCCGGCATTCGTCGCGGCGAATCTTCCTCAACAACCTGCCGGTTCCCGCAGGAGAGCTGTTTGGCCGGGAAGCCGAACTCGCTGAACTGGGCGCAATGTGGCAGCGAGGGGCGGCGAACGTCGTGCAGGTCGTCGGAATCGCAGG
The DNA here is from genome assembly GCA_007571115.1 of Gammaproteobacteria bacterium. Lineage (GTDB taxonomy): Bacteria > Pseudomonadota > Gammaproteobacteria > Pseudomonadales > Pseudohongiellaceae > UBA9145. The sequence goes on along the minus strand of RKSA01000187.1, from coordinate 4,554 downwards.
AGCTGGCAAGAGCGCGATCGTCACCGAATGGCTTTCGCGCCTCGAATCCGAACAGCATTCGGGGCTGGAAACCGTGTTTTCCTGGTCATTCCATGGCGGCTACGGCTCGCACTCGGTCGATTCCTCGCCGAGCGGCTTTTTCGCCTGCGCCCTTGCCCTGCTCGGCGACAGGCCGACGCTGCGGGCCGACCCGGAAAGCCGGGCAGTTCGGCTCGTGCAACTGATTCGCGGCAGCCGCACCTTGCTGCTGATTGACGGAGTGCAGGATCTGCAATGCTCCCACGGCCCCGGTTTCGGGCAATTCCAGGACGCCGAGCTTGCCTTGCTGATCCGCGAGCTGGCAAAGGAAAACCCAGGCCTTTGCGTGCTCACCTCGCGCTACGCGAATCCCGATCTTGGAGCGATCGGCGCTCCACGCGCCAATACCTTGCAACTCGCGGGGCTCGGCGGTGCCGCAGCCACAGCGATGCTGCGCTCCCATGGCGCGATCGGGGCACCGCGAAGGCTCGCTCGTCTCGCAGCGCGATTCGACGGCCTGCCACTGCTCTTGCGCCTGCTTGGGCAGCATCTGGATGTGGCTGGCAGCGACAAGCTCGCCCAGTCCCTGGAACTCGCGAAATGGCTCGAAGAACGGGGAGAGGGCGCAAACATCGCGCGGGTGGGCCGTGAATATCTCGCCAGACTGCAATACGAAGGCCAGCGCAAGCTTTTCTATCTGCTGAGCCTGCTCAAACGGCCGACGAGCTTGCGCGAGATGCTGCGACTTTGCCGATTTCGCCACGTCGATGGCCTGACTGGCGAGATACTGTCCTTGACGCAGCAGGAATTGCGCAGTGGCATCCTTGCTTTCGAACAGGCAGGGCTCGTTCGCGTCCGGCGGCAAAAGCAGGGAATGATCGCGGCACTCGGCAAGTTTGCCGAGGCGGCGATCACGCTTGACCTGAAGCAGCGATTCCCTTCGCTGAGGTCCGCAGCCGGCCGCCTCGTGTCTGGCCAGGCGAAGCGAAAGCAGGCAAACGTCCGGAGGCGAAGGCAGAAGCGCGGCCCGGGCCGAGCCTGAGCTGCATTCGGCAACCTGCATTCGATAACAAGGAGATTTTCTTGATATCAGCGTACAATCGCCTCCGGCAGCGTCGTTGCCGCCTTGCCGGGCCGGTCGAATCGCCAACCGGCCTGGCATTGCCCGAAACCAACATTGGTGACCCAGCATCATGCACAAGAGATTGATCATCGCGGCACTGGCGGCAGCATTGCTGGCGCTGGCATTCGGTGCCTGGCGCCTCGGGCTGACTCCGGCCTATGTCGTCCACGGCGCCCCGGTCGGCAGCGGCATGGCGGCCAAACTGCTTTGCAGTGCCCGTTTCGTTTCGGGGTTCTCCCAGGAACAGGCGCGCAGCGACCTGGAACAGTATTCGCCCCTGCTTGAACGCGTCACGGTGGACTGGGACGAGGCCGGGCGAGCCATCACCACTTCGCTGTTCGGACTTTCCCAGCGCAGCGCCAATTTCGTTGAAGGTCGCGGCTGCGCGGTCGATTACGGGATTTATCCGCCCCGGACGCCGATCGCATTGGCGCCATCGGCGCCTGCCGATGCGGCCTGGCCCCTCGGCGGTGCGGTGGGCCCTGCCGAGCCCGCCTTGCGCGAGCTGCTCGGGGAAATCGTCGCGCGTGACAATGCCGCCGGGCGCAATACCCGGGTTCTGCTCGTCGCCAGGGAAGGGCGCATTGTCGCTGAAGCCTACGCCCAGGAAACCGGCCCCGAAACGCCCTTGCTCGGCTGGTCGATGAGCAAGAGCCTGATGGCCGTGATGCTGGGCAATCTCGAACTGCGCGGCATGTTGCAAACCGATGCGCCGACGGGCTTTGCCGAATGGCAAGGCGACGACCGCGCCGCGATTCGCCTCACCGATTTGCTGACCATGACCGACGGCCTCGAATTCATCGAGAACTACAGCCCCGGCGACGACGTCAGCCTGATGCTGTTCACCGAGCCCTCGGCGGCTGCCTATGCCCTGCAGCGCCCGCTCGTTCAGGCCCCCGGAAGCTTGTTTAGCTATAGTTCGGGAGCTGCGGCATTGCTTTCGCTTGTGCATCAGCGCGCATTCGACGGGCCTCAGCAGGCCCTGGAAGATTTCGTTGCGCAGATCTGGCAGCCCATGGGATTCCGCCACGGGCTGTTCGAAACCGATTCGGCCGGCCTGTTGCTCGGCAGTTCGTATTTCTATGCCTCGGCCCGGGACTGGGCGCGGCTCGGCCAGCTCATGTTGCAGCGCGGCGAGCTCAACGGCGATCGCATCGTCAGCGAGGACTGGGTGCGACGCGCCACCTCGACCAACGGCTCGGCCAACGAACGCGCCTATGGCTATCAATGGTGGCTCAATGCCGGCGACGAGGAGCTGCGCTATCCCGACCTTCCCGAAGACTCGATCTACGCGCGCGGCAACCGCGAACAGGTGATGATGGTCGCGCCTTCCCTCGACATGATCATCCTGCGCATGGGCTGGTCTGCCGAAAGCTATCCCGTCAACGAGACGTTTCGCGAAATCATCGGCTTCTCGGCTGGAAATGCCGATGCCAGCGCTGGGGAAGCCGGGTGACCTTGCCTTCGCGATCGGTCCAGACATGCCTGGTGAGACCCGTAACGAGGATTTCCGGGTTGTCGTCAGCGCTGATTTCGTAAGCGAAAACGACGCTGCGGCTGCGGCTCTCGGCGATCCACGTTCGCACCCGCGCCTGTTGGCCGTAGCACAAGCTGCCGGAAAAGCGCACCTGGACCTCGGTGACCGGTAACAGATAGCCGCTTTGCTCGACCAGGGCGTAGTCGCTTCCCATGTCGCGCATGTACTGGCTGCGGCCTTCCTCGAAATACACCGGATAGACGGCATGATGGACGATTCCCATGTTGTCGGTTTCGGCATAGCGGACGTGGAAGCCGGTCTCGACGCAAAATCGCGAGCCGCGATCGAAACTGGCTGGTCTGGCGTTGCCGGCCATGGGCATCCCTGGGTGCGATGAACGAGTGCCGATTATATTCCGACCAGCCATCTGGCACGATGCCAGGGGAGGCTGCGAGCGTCGGCGCTCCTCCGGGCTGAGATTTGCCCGAATATCTGCTACTTTTTCCCCATCACTTGCCATAGCGGGCATCGCTGCGCCAGATCATGCTCAACTTTCCCGAGCCGCCCAGAGAATACGCGTCGATCTTCCTCGAAGAGACCGACAAGATCCTGCCGAAGAAAATCGATCCGCGCCTGCGCTACGTGTTCTTCAGCACCATCGCCGAAGGCGGCAAGTCGCTCATCAAGTCGTGCAAGGACCAGCACCTGTCGCGTTTCGTCTGCTACAAGACCCTGCGCCCCGAGTTCGTCGATGACGAGGTCGAGCAGCAGCGCCTGATCCGCGAGGCGCGCGTTTCCGCGATGCTGCAACACCCCAATACCGTGCCGACCTACGAACTGGGCCGCGACATGCGCGGCAACCCCTATTTCACGATGAAGCTCGTACACGGCTATACCCTGCGCGAGGTGCTCGACTATCGCGCGCGCTACGACCTGACCCAGTTGATGGAAGTCGTGACCCAGATCGGCCATGCCCTCGAATACGCCCATACCCATGGCGTCGCCCATCGCGACATCAAGCCGGAAAACATCCTCGTTGGCCCCTATGGCGAGGTGTTGCTGCTCGACTGGGGGCTCGCCAAGGTCTGGGGCGCCCGGGGTGACGTGATGAACGAACCGGCCGGTGGCGTCGTCGTCGAGGATGGCGAGCTTGGCATGACCGGCCGCAACAAGGCCCAGGGTTCGGCCTGGTACATGTCCCCGGAGCAGATCAACCAGGATCCGCGAATCGATTTCCGCACCGATGTCTACAGCCTCGGCGCGGTATTGTACGAAACGCTTTGCGGCAAGCCTCCAGCCCAAGGAGAGAAGCTGCACCAGGTCATCGCCAGCGCCCTCAACGACACGCCGCCACAACCCTCGCAGGTCGCCTCGACCCATGTGCCGCGTCTGCTCGAACAGGTTGCCATGCGCTGCCTGGAAAAACATCCCGACAAGCGCTTCCAGAGCATCGGCGAAATGGTCCGCGCCCTGCGCGAGGACTGGCGCTCCGACTTGGTCTGAGACTGGCTTGCCGCCCCATGGCTGACATCGTCGACAGGCAAACCCGCTCGCGGATCATGTCCGCGATCAGGGCCAAGGACACCGGCCCCGAGCTCGCCTTGCGCAAGGCCCTGCACGCGCGGGGATTCCGCTACCGCATCCACGCAAAGCACATCCTGGGCCGCCCGGACCTCGTTCTGCCAAAACACGGCGCACTGATCTTCGTCCACGGCTGTTTCTGGCACCGCCACGACGGCTGCCGCCTTGCGAGCACTCCGGCGACTCGCCAGGACTACTGGCAGGCCAAGTTCGAAGCCAACGTCAAGCGCGACCGAACCGTGCGCAAGGCACTGCTCCTGCAAGGCTGGAGAATCCTCGTCGTCTGGGAATGCTCGCTAAAAAAACCGCAGCAAATCGCAGCAACCGCCGACGCAGCCCGCGACTGGCTCCACTC
>RKSA01000021.1 GCA_007571115.1 Gammaproteobacteria bacterium | reverse complement strand
GCCGAGCCGCTTCGCGAGCTGCACGTTGTTGCCAAGGGTCTCGTGGACGTCGAGGGGCAGGTGGTAGGCGGCGAGGCTGAGTTCGTTGCGCAGCAAGGCGGCGATTCGCTGCCTGCGGTAGCCGCTGAGCAAGGGGCTTTCGCCTTTCCAGAAATAGCCGTGATGCACGAGCAGCAAATCGGCGCCAGCGGCGACGGCGCGCTCGATCAGCGCCGCGCAGGCGGTGACCCCGGAAACGATCTTGCCAATCTCGGCGCGGCCCTCGACCTGCAGGCCATTGGGGCAATAGTCGCTGAACCGTTCCGGCTCGAGCAGTGCATCGCACTCGGCGCATAGCTTCCGCAGGCTGACAGTCATCGCAAGGGCTCCGCTTTGGCGTCTCGCCAAGCGCGGCCATGATAGCATCATGGCCTTGGAGGGCGATCATGACGAGCCGTTTGCGCAATCTGCTGAGCTTCACTGGCTGGCCGCTAGTCTGTGGCGTATTGGTGGCGCTGACGGCCTTGCAGTTCGTCGAACTGCGCGAGCTGCGCGGGATGCTTGCCGGCTTGCGCCACGACGCAGCGCCCGAAGTCGCGGGCCATCACGAAGCGATCGCCAGCGCTTCGGCTGCGGTGGTCAGCATCAGCGCGACCCGGGTCAATGTCGAGGCGATCGAGCGCACCGGCGCCGACCGGGTCGACCTCTATCTCGGCGAGCAGCAAAGCCTTGGCTCGGGAATCATCATCGATTCCCGGGGTTTCATTCTCACCAATCTGCACGTCGTCGACACCCTGTTCGACGCTTTCGACGCCAGCGTCGCGCTGCGCGACGGCCGCCGCACTCCGGCGACGGTGATCGCCTGGGACGAAACCCGGGATCTGGCGGTGCTGCACGTCAACATGGATGATCTGGCGCCGATCGAGGTCGGCGACGAAAATCTGCTGGCGGTCGGCGATGCGGTGTTCTCGATCGGCTATCCGCATCATATCGGCCAGTCGGTTTCCCGGGGAATCGTCAGTTCGCTGGGCCATGATCTCGATTTTTCGGTCAACATGATCCAGACCGATGCAGCGATCAATCCGGGCAGCTCCGGAGGCGCCCTGATCGATGCCGGCGGCCAGCTCGTCGGCGTCAATTCGTCGATCGTTTCCGAAACGGGAACTTTTGCGGGAATCGGCTTCGCCTCCCCCGCCGGCGTCGCGGTCGCTGCGGCCCGGGAACTGATTGACGAAGCCGTCGCCGCCAATTCGGGCTATCTCGGCGTTCTGACCGGCGAGGCATTGACGGCGAGTTCGAGCGAGATTTTCTTCGGCGTCGACCACGTTCGCGGGATGCTCGTGGAAAGCGTCGATGAAGGCGGCGCTGCGGCCCGGGCCGGAATCGAGCCCGGCGACGTGATTACCGCCATCAACGATTCTGCAGTGATTGACGGCGAAAGCATCGTCATGGAGGTTCGCGAAAAGAAGCCCGGCGACATCGTTCGCGTGCAGGTCTACCGCGAAGGGCGGACCCTCGAGTTCGAGACCGCGCTCGGCTTTGGCCAGGCGATCGTGTTCGATCCCTGAGCGGCGCACTCAGCCGCGAAGACGCAGTTCGGCCGCCCTGGCATGGGCCTCGAGACGCTCGCCGCGCGCGAGCTGTGCCGCCGTTGCTGCCAGCGAGACCGCGCCTTCTGCCGAGCAGTCGATGATCGAGCTGCGCTTCTGGAAGTCCGCCACGCCAAGCGCCGAGGAGAACCGCGCTGCGCCCGAGGTCGGCAACACATGGCTCGGGCCCGCGCAGTAGTCGCCAAGCGCTTCGGCGCTATGGCGGCCGAGGAAGATCGCGCCGGCGTGCCTGACGTGCCCGAGCAGTTGCCGGGGGTTCTGCACTGCGAGTTCGAGATGTTCGGGGGCGATCCGGTTGCTCAGCTCGACGGCCTCGACGAGATCGTCGGCAAGGATGAACAGGCCGCGGTCGTTGATGCTCGCGGCGATGATGTCGCGCCGTTCCAGGCCGGGAAGGTGACGCCGCATCGCGGCGGCCACCGCCTCGAGATGCGCGGCATCGGCAGCAATCACGATCGATTGCGCCTGTTCGTCGTGTTCGGCCTGGGAGAACAGATCCATGGCGACCCAGTCGGGGTCGGCGCTGCCATCGCAGATCACGGTCAGCTCGGTCGGGCCGGCGATCATGTCGATCCCAACCTCGCCAAAGACGAGCTTCTTCGCGACGGTGACATGGATATTGCCCGGCCCGGCGATCTTGTCGACTTTGGCGATCGACTCAGTGCCATAGGCCATCGCGGCGATCGCCTGGGCACCACCCACCGCGTAAAGCTGGTCGATTTCGGCAAGCGCCGCAGCCGCGAGCACCAGTTCGTTGCCTTGATGGGCGCGAGGCACGGTGGCGACGATTTCGCCGACTCCGGCGACCCGGGCCGGAATCGCCAGCATCAACATCGACGACGGATAGCTCGCCTTGCCCCCAGGCACGTAGATTCCGACTCGTTCCAGCGCGGTGACCTGCTGGCCGTAGACCGAACCGTCGTCCTCGCTGAACTGCCAGGAATCCTGTCGTTGCTCCTCGTGATAGCGCCTGATTCGTTCGGCGGCGTGGCGCAATGCCCGGCAAGTCGCTGCGGGCAGCGCCTCGAGGGCGGCTTGCATCGCCTCGCGATCGATCGTCAGAGACGCCATGCTGTCGACTTCGAGGCCATCGAAGCGGCGCGTATGTTCGAGCAGGGCTGCGTCGCCGCGTTCGCGGACGGCTTCGAGGATGCCGCGAACGCGTTCGGTGATCGCTGCGTCGACCAACATGCGGCGGTCGAGCTTCGCCGCGAGACGCTCGGCAAAATCCGGCGCCGAGGCATGGAGAATGGCGATGTCGAGATTCAACTGGGGCATGGCTGGGGAATCATCGTTGCTTCAGCGGGCGCGGCGCACCACCGCAGCGTCGAGACCTTCGAGCACGACGCGGACGCGGCGAGCGTTGATTTTCATCGAAGCCTTGTTGACGATCACTCGGGAGCTGATTTCGGCGATCGTGTCCAGGGGTTCGAGGCCATTGGCGCGCAAGGTGTTGCCGGTATCGACGATATCGACGATCAGGTCCGCCAGCCCCATCGCCGGAGCGATCTCGAGTGCGCCATGCAGGCGAATCAACTCGATCTGACGGCCCTGTTCGGCGAACCAGCGCTTGGCGACATTGACGAACTTGGTCGCAACCCGGGGGCGAGCTCCCGGCCTGCTGCCGCCGATGGGCGCCGCAGTCATCAGGCGGCATCGCGCGATGCCAAGGTCGAGGGGTTCGTAGAGTTCCTCGCCGCCATGCTCGAGCAGGACGTCCTTGCCCGTTATCCCCATGTCGGCGGCGCCGTTTTCCACGTATGCCGGCACGTCGGAACCGCGCATCACGAGCAGGTTGACGCCGTCGGCGGTCGTGGCGAAGCGCAGCTTGCGGCTGCCGGCGAGTTCCTCGATGGGGGCAATGCCCGCCTCGCGCAGCAACGGCAGGGTCTCGTGCAAAACCCGGCCTCTGCTCAAGGCGATGACGAGCGGATTGGTGTCGGCTTTCATGAGGGCTAGCCGCTGCGAACCGGAACGCGGCTGATCCTGGCGCCGAGGGACTGTAATTTCTCCTCGATGCATTCGTAGCCGCGATCGATGTGGTAGATGCGATCGACCGTCGTCTCGCCCTGGGAAACGAGGCCGGCGATGATGAGGCTCGCCGAGGCGCGCAGGTCGGTGGCCATCACCGGAGCGCCTTTCAGGCTTTCGACTCCCTCGACGATCACGGTATTGCCTTCGACGCGGATGTTCGCTCCCATGCGGTTCATTTCGTGAACATGCATGAAACGGTTCTCGAACACCGTCTCGGTGATCGAGCCGGTTCCCGCCGCGACCGCGTTCAAGGCGGTGAACTGGGCCTGCATGTCGGTTGGAAAGGCCGGATAGGGCGAGGTGCGCAACGACACCGAGCGGGGCCGCCGCCCGCGCATGTCTAGCTCGATCGAATCCTCGCCGACGCGCAACGAGGCGCCCGCCTGCTCGAGCTTGCGCAACACCGCTTCGAGCGTTTGCGGGCAGGTGTCCTTGACCTTGACATGCCCCCGGGTCGCGGCAGCGGCGATCAGGTAGGTTCCGGTCTCGATGCGGTCGGGCATCACGGCAAAGCTGCAACCATGCAGTTCCTCGACGCCATTGATGACCATGGTATTGCTTCCCTGGCCCTTGATGTCGGCGCCCATCCTGTTCAGGCAATCGGCAAGATCGACGATTTCGGGCTCGCGCGCGGCGTTCTCGATGATCGTCTGCCCATCGGCGAGGCTCGCCGCCATCATGACGTTCTCGGTGCCGGTGACGGTGACGACGTCCATGAACACATGGGCCGCCTTGAGCCTTCCTTCGACCTCGGCGCGGATATAGCCGTTCTCGACCTCGATCGACGCTCCCATGCTGCGCAACGCGGCAACGTGCTGATTGACCGGACGGCTGCCGATGGCACAGCCTCCGGGCAAGGCGACTTCGGCACGGCCATGGCGCGCCAGCAAGGGGCCTAGCACCAGAATCGAGGCGCGCATGGTGCGAACGAGCTCATAGGGCGCCTTGAGATTCCTAATCGTGCTGCTATCGATCTGCACGTTCATTCTTTCGTCGACGACGCGTTGCACTCCCATGCAGCCGAGCAATTCCAGCATCGTGGTGATATCGACGAGATGCGGCATGTTGCAGACTTGCAAGGGTTCGGCGGTGAGCAGGCCCGCAGCGAGTATCGGCAAGGCCGAATTCTTCGCCCCGGCAATGCGAATCTCGCCTTCGAGGCTCACGCCTCCATTGATGTGCAGTCTGTCCATCGGATGCGGGCCGTCGCAAGAAGCTAGCTTTCCTCAGGCGCCTTGAGCCGCATGGAAACCGCGTGAATCGCGCCGCTGACGATGTGGCTGTCGAGAATCGCGTAGACCTTCTGCTGCCGCTTGACCGCGCTGAGGCCAGCAAAGGCCGGGCCGGTCGCGGTGACGAGGAACTTGCCGTCGCCGCCACTGACTTCGACCGCGCAATCGGGCAGGCCTGCCCGCAGCAGGCGGGCAATGTCTTCACATTGCAAGATTCTCTCTCCGCCTATTGCCTATTGTCTATTGCCTACTGCCTACTGCCAATGATCGAGCACGGCGTCGATGTCGTTGCCGTGTTCGGCCATCAGCGCACTGAACTGGGTGAAATACTGGCGCCCGAGATTGACCCCGGCCAGATTGAGATTGCGCAATTTCCATTCGTTGCCGCCGGCAAGAAACATCTGGTATTGCAATTGCACGGTCTGGCCGCCGCCACCACTCAACTGCATCGTCACGACGGTGCTCTCGGGGGAGTCGCGTTCGGGGTTCGCCGAAGGCAGGAACTCGACTTCCTGCTCGGCATAGGAAAGCAGGGCTGCGCCGTAGAAACGCGTCAGGTTGGTTCGCAGGATCTCGCCGAAGCGCCGCTTCTGCGCATCACTGGCGCTATCGGCGAAGCGATTCATGACGACTTCGGCGATGACATTGAAATCGACAAAGCGGTCGAGCACCTGCTCGATTCCGGAATGGAAGGCATCGCTGTCGCTGAGGTACAG
>RKSA01000083.1 GCA_007571115.1 Gammaproteobacteria bacterium | reverse complement strand
GGCTAGGCCCCAGCCTCATCGGCCTCGTGAACCAGCGGCAATGCGCTTTCGCGCATCACCGGCATGGTCTTCTCGTTGCGCGCGAGAAAGTCCAGCATGCCTTCGCGCAGGGCCGTGGCGCTGAAATGCAGCAGCTCGGCGGCGAATTCCTGCATCAGCGCGGTCGCGATGCACCAGCCCGGCAACAGCAATTCGCGCCGCTCGGCTTTCAGGCCCGGCAAGGGCCGACCCGCGGCGATCGCCTCGACGAGGGCCCCGCGCAGCTCGTGCAAGGCGGCGCGGGAGATGCAGTTTTCGCCATAGCCGTGGTTTTCGCAAATGTATTTGAGCATCTTCACCGTTCCCGAGGCGGCGTAGGCGCATTCCCAGCCGGCTCGCGCCAAGGCCGGCGCCACGGGGCGGAAAATCGCCGCAGCTTCCTCGAAGCCCGCTTCCATGCGCGCCTTGAGTTCGTTGGGATCACTGCTCGCGCCGACGAAATGGCGGTCGCGCCAGGTGACGGTTCCCACGGGAAGGCTTTCGGTAAGGATCCGCTGGTGGCCGTGCCCGGCGATGACCTCGGTGCTGCCGCCGCCGATGTCGAGAACGAGGCGCTGTTCGCCGTTCACCGGCAGCGAGGTGATGACTCCGGCATAGATGAGCACGGCTTCCTGGACGCCGCTGATGACCGCGACGCGAATCCCCGCCGCCTCGGCTGCGGCGAGGAATTCCGGGGCGTTGGCTGCGATGCGCAAGGCATTGGTGCCGAGCGCCCAGTATTGGCGGATCGGATACTGGCGCAGCAGTTCGCTGAAGTCGCGCAGGCAGTCGAGGCCGCGCTGGAAGGCTGCCGGGGCGATGCGCCGCGTCGCCACCACCGCTTCGCCGAGCTGCACCTTGCGGCTGTAGCGCTCGGCGATGCGGATGCGGCCCCCTTCCCACTCGCCGATGAGCAAGTGGAAACTGTTCGAGCCGAGGTCGATGCAAGCGTACATGCGGGGCGATTCCAGAACCGCCGCAATTGGACCATGAAACCGCGCCGATTGACAGCGCCGCACCGGCCTACATCATCGATTGCTGATAGTTTTCCAGCCCGACCTTGCCGATCAGCTCCAACTGGGTCTCGAGCCAGTCGACGTGCTCTTCCTCGTTGTCGAGAATCTCGCTGAGCAGATCCCGGCTCACGTAGTCGCTGACCGATTCGCAGTAGGCGATGCCTTCGCGCAAGTCGGGGCAGGCGTCCATTTCCAGATCGAGGTCGCACTGGAGCATTTCCCGGGTGTTCTCGCCGATACGCAATTTGCCGAGGTTTTGCAGGTTCGGCATCCCCTCGAGAAACAGGATGCGCTTGATGAGCCGGTCGGCGTGCTTCATCTCGTCGATCGATTCGTGGTACTCGTGCTCGGCGAGCTTGTTCAGGCCCCAGTCCTCGAACATCCGCGAATGGAGGAAATACTGGTTGATGGCGACGAGCTCGTTGCCGAGCGCCCTGTTCAAATGCTTGATGACGATTGGATCGGATTTCATGGCAAACTCCTTGCTGACGGTTTGTGCAAGGATCGCCGAAATGCTGGCGAAAGTCAAGGGGAAGTTTCTTTCAAGCGATTGATTATTATGGAAAATCTAATGAGAATCGCTAGCATTTGCATTGCTTCGAGGGGAGAGGAAGAAAAAGGCGCGCTCAAACGGCGATGGCGAGGCGCGGATCGTAATTCTCGGGCTGATGTACAGACTGTTGATATTCGCGCAGGATGCTGCGAGCGTGGCTGCTGCACTTGCCGCATTCGAGGCCGAGGCCGAATTGCTCGCGCAAATCGGAAGCGCTCGCCTTGCCGCCCCGTTCGCGGCATAATTGGCGAATCTGGCTTTCGGTGACCTGTTGGCAAATGCAAACGTACATGGCATGGCTCGTGTTGCTCTCGAGCATTGAAATACAAATGATAATGATTGTCAACCGTGTTTGGCCGTGATAGCTTCGTTTCGTTGGCTGCTTGGCAGTTGCCCCTGGATTCGCTGGCATGAATGAAGTTCCCCTGTCGATGGCGCGGCGTGGCGACCAATGCGTCGTGCTGCGAATCGAGCCCGAGCCTGCGGAAATCCGCCATTGGCTGTACGCGCTCGGAGTGATCCCCGGTGCGCGGCTGGAAATCCTGCGCCAGGCGCCCTTGGGCGACCCGGTCCAGGTTCGCGTCGGCGGCAGTTGCATCAGCATCCGAAAAACCGAAGCCCAAGTCGTCACCGTCGTTATCGGCTAAGCCCTGGAGGCAGTTCCCCACATGCGCAAGATCGCCCTGATCGGCAACCCCAACTCGGGCAAGACCACGCTGTTCAACCAGTTGACCGGAGCGAGCCAGAAAGTCGGCAACTGGCCCGGAGTCACGGTAGAGAAAAAGTTCGGCTATTTCGAGGCCGGCGGCGAGCGCCTCGAACTCGTCGACCTGCCGGGAATCTATTCGCTCGATCGCGAATACCAGGGAATCGACGAGCGAATCGCGCGGGATTTCCTCGATGGCAACAGCAGCGACCTGCTTGTCAACATCATCGACGGCGCGATGCTCGAGCGCGGCCTCGTGCTGACCCAGCAGATGCTCGAAGGCGGCGTGCCGATCGTCGTCGTCGTCAACATGCTCGATGTTGCCGCCCAGGAAGGAATCGATATCGACATCGCCGAACTCGGCAAGCGTCTCGGGCTTCCCGTGGTCGGAATGGTCGCGGCGCGGGGGCAAGGCATCGATGAACTGCTGCGCGAAGTGTCGGCGGCGCTCGCGGCGACAGTACCGGTCGTGACGAAACAGGCGGCGGCAAAGCCGGCCGCAGCAAAGCCCGACTCGATGACTCGCGACGAGGACGGCGCGGCCGAAGCAAGGAACGAAGCAGGCGACACGCTGGAACGCTACCATCGTTCGCGACAAATGCTCGATGGCGTCGTCGAGATGACGCCAGGCCGCCACGGACTTTCACAACGGATCGACGCCGTGGTGCTGAACCGCTGGCTCGGAATTCCGATCTTCCTGCTGATGATCTACGTGATGTTCACCGTCGCGGTGAATCTCGGCGCGGTGTTCATCGACTTTTTCGACATCCTCTGCAATGCCCTGCTCGTCGACACGACCGCCTGGCTGCTGCGGCAGATCGCCGCCCCCGAGCTGCTCGTCACCCTGCTCGCCCAGGGAGTGGGAGGCGGAATCACCCTCGTTGCGACCTTCATTCCCGTGATCGCCTTCCTCTATCTATGCCTGGCTGCGCTCGAGGACTCGGGCTACCTGTCCCGGGCGGCTTTCGTCATCGACCGGCTCATGAGCAGCATCGGCCTGCCAGGCAATGCCTTCGTTCCCCTGATCGTCGGCTTCGGCTGCAATGTGCCTGCGGTGATGGCGACCCGCTCCCTGCCCCGGCACAGCGACCGGCTGCTGACGATCTCCATGGCGCCCTTCATGAGCTGCGGAGCGAGGCTGACGGTATACGCGCTGTTCGCTGCGGCGTTTTTCCAGGAAAACGGCCAGAACATCGTGTTCGGCCTCTATCTGCTCGGCATCGTGCTCGCGGTATTCACCGGCTGGGTGTTCCGCCGCCGCCTGTTCGCCGGCCAGATCACTCCCTCCTTCCAGGAAATGCCGGCCTATCACGTTCCCGTGCTGCGCAATATCGCGCTCACTGCGTGGTTCCGCCTGCGCGGCTTCATTGTCCGCGCCGGCAAGGTCATCGTGCTCGTTGTCGTCGCCTTGAGCGTGCTCAACTCGATCGGTTCCGACGGCAGTTTCGGCAACGAGGATTCGGAAAACTCGCTATTGAGCGTGATCGGCAAAGGCATCACTCCGGCATTCGCGCCCATGGGCCTCGAAGAGGGCAACTGGCCGGCAACCGTCGGCCTGTTCACCGGAATGTTCGCCAAGGAGGCGATCGTCGGAACCCTCGACGCGCTCTACAGCGGCAACGAGGCAGAAGCTGCCGATGCGGCGCCGGACCTGCCAGCCGCGACAGTCGCCGCATTCGTCTCGATCGGCGCCGAGCTCGCTGCGCTTGGCGGCGCCTTGACCGATCCGCTCGGCGTTTCCATCGGCGATGTCAGCGATGTCGAGACTGTCGCAGCCGACCAGGAAGTCGCGGCGACGACCCTGACCAATATGGCCTCACTGTTCAGCAGCCCGTTCGCAGCGTTTTGCTACCTGGTGTTCGTACTGCTCTACGCGCCTTGCGTCGCGGTGCTCGGCGCCGTGTACAAGGAGGCCGGGCTGCCCTGGACCTTGCTCGTGTTCGGCTGGAGCACCGGGCTTGCGTACATCGCCGCGACGGTGACGTACCAGATCGGCACCTTCGCAGAAAACCCGCTGTCGTCGGCTGGCTGGATCGTCGCCCTGCTCGCCTTGCTCGGGGTGTTCATTCTCAACCTGCCGCGGCTTTCCGCCAGAATGGCAGGAAAAAGCGTTAGCGCGAATGACGAAAACATTATCGCCCGATCAGGCAGAACGAGCTGAGGGCCGACTTCGCTGCGGCCTCCGACACGCCTTGAATCATCAGCACAGCCAACCAGGGATCGATGGCGGCATCCTCGCGGATCTTCGCTGGCTCCTTGCCGTCGGCGGCGCATTGCTGCTGCTGAAGGCCTGGTTTGCCTGGCAGCTCGACCTGCATAGCGACGAAGTCTTCTACTGGCTGGCCTCGACTCGGCCAGCGCTCGCGTACAGCGACCTGCCTTTCGTCACCGCGCTGCTCGCCGGCCTTGGCGATTCCCTGGCGCCGGGCAATCCCCTCGGCGTTCGCGCGCTGTTCCTCGCTGGCGGAACTTGCCTGCCGGCGGTGATGTACTGGCTTGCCCTGCCCTACGTCGGCCGCCAGGACGCCTTGCGCGTCGCATTCCTGAGCGTCTGCCTGCCGCTGGGCGGATTTCTCGGCCTGCTCGCGACCCCTGACACGCCGATGCTGCTGTTCGGCCTGCTCAGCCTCGGCCTGCTCGAGCGCGCCTTGCGCCTCGGCGCCGGCAGATACTGGCTCGGTGCCGGGCTGTTTCTGGCGCTCGGGCTTTGCACCCACTACCGCTTCCTGCCCTATGTTGCCGCCACCGCGCTGTTTCTCGCCTGGCAAGGCGGCAGCGAGCGGCGCAACCCGTGGCTCTGGGCGGCAGCGGCGCTGGTTGCCCTCGGCACGCTGCCGATGCTCTGGGCGAACTTCGCGGAAAACCTCGGCAGCGCCGGATTCTATTTCGTCGAACGCCATCCTTGGCGCTTCGAGCCAGAGAGCTTGCGGCATCTGCCCATGCAGATGCTGCTCGTCACGCCGCCCTTGTATGCGCTGCTGCTGTACAGCGCCTGGCTGACGTGGAAAGCCGGCACGGCGAGGGCGCAACTGCTGCTGTGGTTCTCGCTGCCGCACCTGCTCGGCTATGCCCTGCTCTCGCCCTGGGCCGACGCCAACAGCACCACCGAGCACTGGCCGCTGCCCGGATACCCGCCCCTGCTCGCGTTCCCCCCCCAGCCGCGCCCGTTGCCCTCGGCACGCTGCCGTTGCTCTGGGCGAACTTCGCGCACAACCTCCGCAGCGCGGCATTCTCTCTAGTCTAACGCCCTCCTTTGAGCTTCGCGCCACACCGCTCTC
>RKSA01000100.1 GCA_007571115.1 Gammaproteobacteria bacterium | reverse complement strand
CGCCGATGTCGTGATGAGCAATTTCGGCGCTGGCGTTCCCGAGCGGTTGCGAATCGACTACGAGAATCTGGCCCGGGTCAACCCGCGAATCATCGCGTGTACCGTGACCGGCTTCGGCGCCAGCGGGCCTGGGAGCAAGCGCCCTGCCTTTGACCAGGTCGCCCAGGCCACCGGCGGCGGAATGTCGATCACCGGCCCCGACCGGGAGCATCCCGTGCGCGCGGGAATCCCCATCGGCGACCTCGGTGGCGGCATGTTCGGCGTGATGGGGGTGCTCGCCGCATTGTGCGAGCGCGAACGCAGCGGCTGCGGCCAGGAAGTCGACATCTCGATGCTCGATTGCCAGATCTCGATGCTCAACTACATGGCGACGATGCACTTCCTTTCGGGAAAGAATCCCCATCCCATCGGCAACTCGCATTTCGTCCACGTTCCCTACGACACCTTCGCCTGTTCCGACGGCTTCATCGTGATTGCGGTCATCACCGACAATTTCTGGCAGAACCTGAAACAGGTGCTCGGCTGCGCCGAGCTTGACCGGGCCGAATACGATACCCAGCCTGGCCGCTGGCGCGACCGCGAGCTCATCAACCGCCGCATCAATGAAGCGCTCGCTGGCGACACCTGCGCGAACTGGCTGCGGCGGCTCGAGGAGCAGCGCATTCCCTGCGCTCCGGTGAACAATTTCGAGCAGGCGCTGTCAGACCCTCAAGTGCTGCATCGCGATATGGTCATCGAGCTCAAGCACCCCGATGGCGGCAGCACCCGGGGGCCGGGCAACCCCGTCAAATTGTCGCGCACCGGCACCGAAAGCTATGACGCCGCGCCGAAACTCGGGCAACATACCGACCAGGTGCTTCGCGAATGCTTGGGGGTTGGTGCCGAAGAGGCCGCCGGGCTGCGCGCCGAAGGAGTGATCGGCTGATGACCTGCCAAGAGACGGGCAATCAGGCAACAGCCAACCGGGTGACGATCAACGAGGTCGGACCCCGGGATGGCTTGCAAAGCCAGAGCCGCATCCTGCCCGTGGCCGGGCGGCTGCGGCTGATCGAGGCATTGCACGGCACCGGGCTGGCGCGCATCGAGGCTGGCAGCTTCGTCTCGCCGAAGGCCGTGCCGGCGATGGCCGGCACTGGCAGCCTGTTGCAGTCGCTGCCGGGGCGCGGCGAACCCGGCGCCGCCAAGGTCGATTACAGCGTGCTCGTGCCGAACCTGAAAGGCTACGAGCTTGCCGTCGAAGCTGGCGCCGAATCGGTGACGATGGTGATCTATGCCAGCGAGACGATGGCGCGCAAGAACGCGCGCATGAGCATGGCCGAGGCCGAGCGCACCGCCTGGCAGATCATCGGCCTGGCCCGGGACGCCGGTATCGAGGTGATCGTCATCGCTGCGGTATCCTTTGGCTGCCCGTTTGAAGGCGAGGTGCCGCCCGGGACATTGCATGGCATCGCCGAGCGGTTCGCCGATGCCGACATTCATCGCCTGGTGCTCGCCGACACGATCGGCGCGGCGAATCCGGCCCAGGTCGGCGACTTGCTCGCGCCACTCGCCGAGCGCCATGGCGTCGGCTTGTTCGGCTGCCATTTTCACGATACCCGGGCGATGGCGCTCGCCAATGTGCTCGCGGCCTTGCAGGCCGGGGTGCGTTGGTTCGACAGCTCGATCGGCGGTCTTGGCGGCTGCCCCTTCGCGCCTGGCGCGAGTGGCAACGTCGCCACCGAGGACGTGGCAGTGATGTTGCAGCAGATGGGCTTCGACACTGGCATCGACTTTGCCGCGCTGCTCGCGGCTTCGGACCTGGCCACCGAGCTGACCGGAACCGCGCCCGGCGGCAAGGTCAGGGAATGGCTGCGCGGGCAGCTTGGCAAAACCAATCAGATCGCTTCGGCGATGCAAGCATGTAGGGAGGACGCAAAATGAGCTATCGACTCGGCGTGGATGTGGGAGGAACTTTCACCGACCTGCTGCTCGTCAACGAGCAAACGGGCGAGACCCACACCGCGAAAGTGCCATCCACGCCAGAGGATTCGTCCCTCGGCGTGCTCAACGGCATCAGGAAAATTTGCGCGGAATCAAGGATCGATCCGCGCCAGACTCGCAGGGTGATGCACGGCACCACGGTGGCGACCAATGCGGTGCTGACCGGCCGCGGCGCCCGGGTCGGACTCGTCACCACGGCGGGCTTCGAGGACACCTTGCACGTGGCAAGGTCTTTCTGCCCCGGCGGGCTCGGCGGCTGGGTCACCTACATCAAGAAACCCCTGCTCGCCCCCCTCGAACTGACCATCGGCGCCGAGGAACGGATCGGCGCCAATGGCGAAATCGTCACGCCCCTCGACGAGGCGCGGCTGCGCAAATCCCTCGAAGGGCTCGCTGCGCGAGGCGACATCGAGGCATTGACGATCTGTTTCGTCAATGCCTACGTCAATGGCGAGCACGAACGCCGCGCGCGGGAAATCGCTCGCGAGGCGTTCGCCGAAACGCCGATTTCAATCTCCAGCGAAGTCGTTCCGGAAATGCAGGAGTACGAGCGCACCGAAACCACCGTGGTCAACTCCTACGTGCGGCCCGAAGTCGCGCGCTACGTGGAAAACCTGCAAAACTCGCTGGCCGAATTGATGGGCGACGATGTGCAGTTGTCGATCCTGCGTTCCGACGGCGGCCTCGCCTCGGCCCGGGCCTCGGCCGAATCTCCGGTCAACATGCTCATGTCGGGCCCGGCGGGGGGCGTTTCCGGCGCGGTGTTCTTCTGCCAGCGCGCCGGTTTCGACAATATCCTCACTTTCGACATGGGCGGAACTTCCACCGACGTCGCATTGATCCAGAACGCGCGCGCGCGGGTGCGCCGCGAGACGATCGTTGGCGACGTTCGCGTCCGTGCTCCTTCGGTCGATGTGCGAACGGTCGGCGCCGGCGGCGGCTCGATCGCCTTCGTTCCAGAACTGACCAAGGCCTTGCGAGTCGGCCCCGAATCGGCTGGCGCCGTTCCCGGGCCGGCCTGCTACATGAAGGGCGGCGAGCAGCCGACGGTCTGCGACGCGAACGTGGTGCTCGGCTATCTGCCTTCCGACGTGCAGCTTGGCGGCGACATGCGGATCAATCGCGATGCGTCGGTGGCGGCCGTGCAGAAAGCCGCCGACGCCATGGGAATCGGCCTGATGGAAGCCGCCGAAGGAATCATCAAGATCGTCAACGAGTCGATGTTCGGCGCCTTGCGCCTCGTTTCGGTCGAACAGGGCTACGACCCCCGGGATTTCGCGCTGGTCGGCTTTGGCGGCGCCGGCCCCTTGCACGCCAATGCCCTCGGCATCCTTACCCAGGCCTGGCCGGTCATCATTCCGCCAGGGCCTGGAGTGCTTTGCGCCTATGGCGACGCCACGACGCAGATCCAGGACGAGGCAGCGCGAACGTATCTGACCATGGCCGCAGATCTGACCGATTCGCAACTGCTCGCCGACCTGCGCGAACTGCGCACCCGGGCAGGCCAGTCGCTGATCGCCGACGGCATTGCCGAAAGCGAGCACGAGGTCAGCTACCAGGCCGACCTGCGCTATGCCGGCCAGGCATTCCAGATCACCGTCGATTTCGACGAGGAGCAATTGCGCCGCGAAGGGCTGGGCCTGCTCGTCGAGCGCTTCGACAAGGAGCACGAGCAGCTTTTCACCTTCAAGCTCGGCGAAGGCCACGAGATTCTCATGATTCGCGCGGTGGTCAAGGCCAAGGCCGCAGCGATCGCCGCTTTCGCCGTCGGCGACAAGGACGCCTCCCCCGAGGACTGCATCATCCACGACAGCCGCTACTACCACGAAGGCGAGTGGCACGACGTGAACATCTACAACCGCGACAGATTGCACGAAGGCCTGCTGATTGCAGGGCCGGCCATCATCATCGAGATGGATTCGACGACGGTGGTGCTGCCCGGCCATGAAGCCCGGGTCGACTCCGTCGGCAACCTGTTGATCACCCCGCGGACATAGGAGCGAGCCATCATGCCAGCAACCATACGCCAGACCAACAACACTCCCCTGAAGCGCATCGATGTCGAAGGCGTTACCGTCGATATCATCGAGAACGCGCTGAAGAACGCCCGGGTGGAAATGGACGCCGTGCTGTTCCGCACGGCGATGTCTCCGGGAATTCGCGAACAGGGCGACTGCTTTCCCATGATCGCCAACATCGACGGCAAGATGGTCGTCGGCCAGTTCGGCTCCTTCATCGGCCCCTTCCTGCAAGCCTATGACGCGGAAATCGAGGAAGGCGACGTGATCCTCACCAATGATCCGTACATGTGCAATGCCGCGGTCTCGCACTTGCCCGACTGGGTCGTGCTCGTTCCGGTGTTCAAGGATGGCCGCCATATCGCATGGTCGGCCATGTTCGGCCACATGTCCGACAATGGCGGCATGGTGCCTGGCTCTATTCCCATCGAGGCGACGACGATCTACCAGGAAGGAATCCGCATTCCACCCGTCAAGCTCTACCGCAAGGGCGAATTGCAGTCGGACATGCTCGAGCTGATCCTGCACAACGTTCGCACCAAGGAATGGAACCGCTTCGACCTCAATGCCCTGGTCGCGGCCTGCAATACCGCAGCGCGGCGCTGCGTCGACCTCGCCGAGCGCTTCGGCGACGACGTGCTGTTCTCGACGATGGAAATCATGCTGCAACGCAACTACGACGCGATGAAGTTCATCATCGAGGCATTCATCCCCGAAGAGCCCAGGGAATTCGAGGACTACATCTGCGACGACGGCATGGGCATGGGCCCGTACCGCATCAAGTGCAAGATGTGGCGCGAAGGCTCGGTGGCGATCTTCGACTTCGACGGCACCGACCCGCAGGCCCAGAGTTCGGTGAACTTCTTCCTCAACGAGGACATGTTCAAGATGTTCTTCGGCTCGTTCACGATCAATGTGGTCGATCCGCAGATCGTTTTCAACGACGGCTTCTACGATCTCGTCGATGTGCGGATTCCCGAAGGCACCCTGCTCAAGCCGCGCTTCCCGGCGGCGCTGTCGGGCCGCACCCACGCCCTCGGCAGGATCTTCGACGTGCTCGGCGCCCTGCTCGGCATGGGCGCTCCGGAGCAGATGCTCAATGCGGCCGGCTTTTCCGATTCGCCGCACCTGTTCTATTCGGGTTACGATGACAAGGGCGAATGGTTCCAGCTCTTCCAGATCGGCTTTGGCGGAATCCCCGGCCGCCCCATCGGCGACGGCCCCGACGGCCACTCGCTCTGGCCGGGCTTCACCAATGTGCCCAACGAGTTCATCGAATCGTACTTCCCGTTGCGAATCGAGCGCTACGAAACGATTCCCGATTCGGGAGGCGCCGGCCTGCATCGCGGCGGCAACGGCCTCAGCATCGCGTATCGCTTCCTCTGCGACGGCGACATCGGCATCCACGACGAACGCTGGCTGACGTATCCCTACGGCGTGCTCGGCGGCGAGACGGGAATGCGCTCGACCAAGCGCCTGGTCCGCGTCGACGGCAGCGAGCAATGGCTGCCGGCCAAGGTCGAAGGCGTCAAGGTGCGCAAGGGCGACCTGCTCTATTTCAACACCTGGGGAGGCGGCGGCTGGGGCGACCCGCTCAAGCGC
>RKSA01000185.1 GCA_007571115.1 Gammaproteobacteria bacterium | reverse complement strand
GAGCTCGACCGGGTCACCGTGCAAGGAGCGCCGGCTCGCTACCGGCAGGAACTCGACAATGGCGAGACCGTCACCGGCAGCGGCAGCACCATCGTGTTCCGCACCGACGATGACGGCAATGCCGTCGTCGAGATCATCGGCAGCGCCGAAATCACCTCGCTCGACATGAATGCGCGTTGCGAGAGCATCGTCTACGTCGCCGAAACCCGGCTGATTCGCGCCAGCGGCAATTGCGCCGGCGCCTTCACTCCAGGCAATGACTGATCGCGTGCTGGAAGCCGTCGGCCTCGTCAAGAGCTACCGGGGGCGCAAGGTGGTACAGGATGTTTCCCTGCGCATCGGCCGCGGCGAGGTGGTTGGCCTGCTCGGCCCCAATGGCGCCGGCAAGACGACCTGCTTCTACATGATGGTCGGCCTGATCCGGCCCGATAGCGGCGAGGTGTTCATCGACGGCCGCAAGGTCACGGCCCTGCCGATCCATCGCCGCGCCAGCCATGGCCTCGCCTACCTCCCCCAGGATGCCTCGATCTTCCGCACCCTGAGCGTCGAGGACAATATCCTCGCCATCCTCGAAACGCGCAGGGAGCTCGACTCGCGCGCTCGCCGTGAGCGGCTCGAAGCGCTGCTCGACGAGTTCAACATCGCGCATATCCGCGCGAGCAAGGGAATGAGCCTGTCGGGGGGCGAGCGCCGCAGAACCGAAATCGCGCGAACCCTGGCCACCGATCCGGGCTATCTGCTTCTCGACGAGCCTTTCGCCGGAATCGATCCGATTTCGGTAAGCGACATCAAGCATCTCGTCGCCCATCTCAAGTCTCGCGGCATCGGCGTTCTGCTCACCGATCACAACGTGCGGGAAACGCTCGAAGTCTGCGAGAAAGCGTGCATCGTCAGCGAAGGCCGCATCATCGCCGCTGGCGAACCCGCCACGATTCTCGCCAACAGGACCGTCCGCGAAGTCTATCTCGGAGAGAATTTCAGCATCTGAAGGCTGCCGGGAAAACCGGGCGGATGCGGTATACTGAACGGGCTTTTCAAGAACGGCTTCAGCCGCGCGCTTCCATGAAACTTTCCTTGCAAGCCAGGCTTGGTCAGCAGTTGAACATGACCACGCAATTGCATCAGACGATCAAGTTGCTGCAATTGTCCAATTTCGACTTGCGCCAGGAAGTCGGGCAAATGCTCGAATCGAATCCGCTGCTCGAAGCCGAGGAAAGCGGCGACGAGGCGGCCAATGGCGCTGGCGACCGAACCCTGACCGGCGAAAGCTGGCCCGAGCATTCCTTCGCCAGGCAAGGAGCGCCCTCCTGGAGTGGCGATTTCGAGCCCAGCAGCTCCCAGCAGGAAAGTCTGCAAGATCACCTGCTCTGGCAATTGAACCTGACGCCGATGTCGGATCGCGACCATGCCATCGCCCTGGCGATCGTCGACGCGATCGACCCCAATGGCATGTTGAGCGTCGATATCGATTCGCTGGTGGCGGGCTTTGCCGCCGATGCCAACATGGCGACCGACGAGGTGCTCGCGGTCCTGCATCGAATCCAGCGCTTCGATCCGGTCGGCGTCGGCGCGCGTGATCTCGGCGAATGCCTGCTGCTGCAGCTCGACCAGTGTACCGATCCTGCCCTCGAGCAGCAGGCCGGCGCTGCCAGGCAGATCGTCAGGGACCATCTCGGGCTGCTTGCGAGCCACGACTACCCACGCCTGATGCGCAAGGTCCGGCTCAACGAGGAGCAACTTGGCGCCGCAGTGAAACTGATCGAATCGCTCAACCCCCGTCCAGGTGCGCATATCTGCCCCGCGACGGCAGCCTACGTGATTCCCGACGTGATCGTCAGCCGCGACCCGGCCTGCGGCGCCTGGCGAGTCGATCTGAACCCGGAAAGCGCACCCCGGGTGCGGATCCATTCGGACTACGCGGCGCTGGCATCAAGCTCCTGCGGCGAGGAGGCGAAATATCTGCGCAGCAACTTGCAGGAGGCGCGCTGGTTCCTGAAAAGCCTGCAGAACCGCAACGAGACCTTGATGAAGGTCGCTGCGGAAATCGTCGAACGCCAGCAGGACTTTCTCGAACACGGCGAGGAGGCGATGAAGCCGCTGGTGCTGCACGATATCGCCGAAGCCGTGGAAATGCACGAATCGACGATTTCCCGGGTGACCACGCAAAAATACCTGCATACGCCGCGGGGCGTGTTTGAGCTAAAATATTTCTTTTCCTCCCACGTCACGACCGAAGGCGGGGAGGAATGTTCATCGACGGCAATCCGCGCCATCATCAGGAAGCTGGTGGCAAAGGAACACGCGAGCAAGCCTTGCTCCGACAGCGAGATCGCCGCATTGCTTGGGCAGCGCGGCATCAGGATTGCCCGGCGCACCGTCGCCAAGTATCGAGAATCGCTCTCGATTCCCCCTTCCAGGGAGCGCAAGCGACTGGCGCCGCCATAGGGACAGCCCGCCGGAATGCGGCAGCCAAGGACTCCAACATGCGGATGGAAGAGATACTGACTCCCGAGCGTTGCCTGTGCGCCATCGAAGGCCATAGCAGGAAGCGCCTGTTCCTCAAGATCAGCGAACTGATCGCGAGCGAGATTCACGGCGTCGACGGCGACGCGGTATTCCATGCCTTGATGGCCCGGGAACAGCTTGGCAGCACCGGGCTCGGCACCGGCATCGCGGTTCCCCATTGCCGCGTCCCAGGCTGCCCCGAGGTACACGGCGTGCTCGTGACCTTGCGCGAGCCGATCAACTTCGATGCCATGGACGGTCGCCCGGTTGACCTGCTGTTTTTCCTCATCGTGCCCAATGCCCGGCACGACGACCACGTGTACGCCCTCGCCGCCGTGGCGGGCCTGTTCCACAACGAGGATTTTTGCCGCGCATTGCGCCGTGCCAACGATGCCCATGAACTGCATTCCGCCACCGTGACCTATCAGGCGTGAAATGAAACTGACGATATTGAGCGGCCGCTCGGGCTCGGGCAAGAGCACCGTGCTGCGCTACCTGGAGGATCGCGGCTACCACTGCGTCGACAATCTCGCCGCGAGCCTGCTGCCGGCCCTCGCCGACCGGATCGCCTCGACGACGCGAATCGCCGATGTCGCGGTCAGCATCGATGCGCGCAACTTGTCGGCCGATCTTGCGCTGGTTCCCGGAATCGTCGATCAGCTCAGGGAGCAACGCTTGCCCGTCGATGTCGTGTTCCTCGATGCCAACCGCGAAACCCTGCTCAAGCGCTTCAGCGAAAGCCGCCGCAAGCATCCGCTTTCGACGGGTCAGGTGGGGCTGAGCGAGGCGATCGATTCGGAATCGGCCCTGCTCGAGCCCATCGCCCTGCTCGCCAGCCTGAGCATCGACACGAGCGCCATGTCGTTGCAGCAACTGCAAGACGCGATCAGCCAGCGAATCATCGAAAAGAGCGAGAGCGGGCTTGCCCTGCTGTTCCAGTCGTTCGGCTACAAGAACGGCATCCCTGTCGATGCCGACATCATCTACGACGCGCGCTGCCTGCCCAACCCCTACTGGGAGGCGCGGCTGCGCCCGCTGAACGGTACCGACGCCCCGGTTCGAGCGTTCCTCGAGTCCTTCGACATCGTCCAGCAAATGTTCACCGACATCCGCAGCTTTCTCGAATCCTGGCTGCCCCGTTTCGAGCAGAACAGCCGCAGCTACCTGACCGTGGCGATCGGCTGCACCGGCGGCCAGCACCGCTCGGTATTCCTTTGCGAGAAACTGGTGCGCCATTTCCAGGGAGTGATCGCCAATGTGCAGGTTCGTCATCGGGAATTGCGGAGCTGATCGTGCGCAAGGCCGAGGCTCTCATCGTCAACAAGGCCGGCTTGCACGCCCGGGCGGCAGCGAAGCTCGTCGCCGTGACGTCGCGTTTTTCCAGCGAGGTGCGCATCGGGCGCGGCACCAGATCCCCCATGCGAGAAAACAGGGTCGAGGAAAGCACGGCGCAGAAAAGCGGGCGCCAGGAAACCATGATCGACGGCAAAAGCATTCTCGCCCTGATGATGCTTGCGGCGGTGCAAGGAACAAGCCTGCGCATCGAGGCCGATGGCGCCGACGAGGAAGAGGCCCTGGCCTTGATCGTGCAATTGATCGAGGACGGTTTTGGCGAAAACCCTTAAGCGGTGGCAAACGAGCGAGAAACATGCGCGAAAACGAATACGACAGCGATCACGCGCAACTGCTGAACGAAGCTCTCGGCAGTGGCTCGCTGTATCAGGTCCGGCAGATGGTCAAGACCCTGCCTGCCGCAGGCATCGCGCACCTGCTCGAATCCTCGCCGCCCAAGGCCCGGGCCGTGCTCTGGCAACTGCTCGACCGCGACGCTGAAGGCGAGGTCATCCAGTGCCTCAACGAAGATCTGCAAGGCCAGTTGCTCGCCGAGTACGATGCCGCCGAAGTCGCCGAGCTCGCGACCGGGCTCGAGCCCGACGACCTCGCCGACATCCTGCAGCAATTGCCGAGCCAGGTCGCCGCCGAAGTCCTGCAAGCGATGGACGAGCAGGACCGCCAGCGCGTCGAGACCGTGCTGTCCCACGACGAGGACACCGCCGGCGGCTTGATGAACATCGACACGATCACGGTGCGCAAGGGCCATTCGGTGGAACTGGTGTTGCGCTACCTGCGTCGTCACGAAGCCATCCCCGAGATGACCGACAACATCCACGTGGTCAGCCGCCAGGACCAGTTCCTCGGCATCCTGCCCTTGCGCGAGCTGCTCGTGTCCGACCCGGCGACACTGGTCATGGACGTCATGCGCACCGACATCGAGGCGATTCCGGTTTCCATGCCGGCCGAACAGGTCGCGCAACTCTTCGAGCAGCATGACTGGGTCTCGGCGCCGGTGGTGAACGCCGCTGGCAAGCTCGTTGGCCGCATCACCATCGACGATGTGGTCGATGTCATTCGCGACAGCGCCGAACACCCGCTCATGAGCATGGCCGGCCTCGACGAGGAGGACGACACTTTCGCGCCGGTGCTCAAGACCGCGCGCCGGCGAGCGGTCTGGCTCGGCATCAATCTCGCCACTGCGGCGCTCGCTGCTGCGGTGATCTATGCCTTTCAGGACGTTGTCGACCAGCTCGTCTACCTCGCGGTGCTCATGCCCATCGTCGCCAACATGGGCGGAGTCGCAGGCGCCCAGACCTTGACCCTGGTCGTGCGCAGCATCGCGCTCGGCCATATCAGCCCATCGAACAGCGCCTGGCTGATCCTGCGCGAAGTGAACGTCGCCCTGCTCAACGGCCTGCTATGGGCCACCGCCATGGGGCTGATCGCGATGTTCTGGTACAACGACACGCGACTTGCGCTGATCGCTGCCGTGGCGATGATGATCAACCTGCTCAGCGCAGCCCTGATCGGCGCCTGGCTGCCGCTGTTCCTGCGCCGCATCAAGCTCGACCCCGCCCTCGCCGGCACCGTCGCATTGCACACCCTCACCGACTCGATCGGCTTCTTCGCCGTGCTCGTGCTCGCCCAGGTCTTCTACCTGTAGGCGACCGCTGTCGCGGCCGGAATTTTTCGCCGTTTCTTTGCATTCCCGGAAATCCGCAACTACTCTATTCGCGTGGCAGGGGGAAACACCTCCTCCTGCGGGGAACCGTGGCGAACCGTAG
>RKSA01000141.1 GCA_007571115.1 Gammaproteobacteria bacterium | reverse complement strand
CGGGCTCGGCCATGCCAGCGTCGTTGCCCACGAGGAACTGCGCGAGCGAAGTTTCGCGGTGTTCTCCTTCGGCAAGACGTATCACGCCACCGGCTGGAAGCTCGCGTACTGCGTCGCGCCGCAGCGCCTGACCGAAGAGTTTCGCAAGGTACATCAATTCGTCACGTTCACGAGCTCCAGTTTCGTCCAGTACGCCATCGCCGACTTCATGGCCGAATGCCCGGAACACGCACTGCAACTGCCGGATTTCTACCAGGCCAAGCGGGATCTGTTCTGCCGGTTGCTCGCGCCTTCGCGGTTCCGCTTCGAGCCTTCGCGCGGCACGTATTTCCAGCTTGCCGACTATGGGGCGATTTCCGATCTCGACGACCAGCAATTCGCCAACTGGCTGGCCCGGGAGGCCGGTGTCGCGGCGATTCCGCTATCGCCTTTCTACCGCTCGCCTCCTGGAGCGCGCCACATCCGCTTCTGTTTTTGCAAGGAAGACGCGACGCTGGAGCGCGCGGCGGAAATCCTCTGCCGCCTTTGACTGCCATGGCGACCAGGCCCGACCCTGACCTTGCTGCACTGGCGGGGCAGATTCGCCGCTGGGGGGCGGAACTCGGCTTCCAGCAAGTCGGCATTGCCGATCTCGACCTGAGCGCCTATCACGCGCATTTCGAATCGTGGCTGGCAAAAAGTCACCATGGAGAAATGGCGTACATGGCGCGCAACGTGGAAAAACGCCGCGAGCCCGAGCGGCTTGTTCCCGGTGCCGCGCGGGTCATCAGTGCGCGGATGGATTACGACCACGCCGGCGTGATGTCGCTGGCACCCCTCGAGCACGGCGAAACCGCGTATGTGGCGCGCTATGCCCGAGGCAGGGACTACCACAAACTGATGCGCCTGCGCCTGCAGGCGCTCGCGGAGCGGATCGAAGGCGCAACGCGCGGCCATTCGTATCGCGCCTTCGTCGACAGCGCTCCGGTGCTCGAGCGCGCTCTCGCGGAAAAGGCGGGGCTCGGCTGGATCGGCAAGAACACGATGCTGATCCATCGCCAGGCGGGCTCGTTGTTCTTCCTCGGCGAACTGTTCACCGACCTGCCTCTGCCGGTCGATCAGCCCGCCAGCGCCCATTGCGGAAGTTGCCGCGCCTGCCTCGACATCTGCCCGACTCGTGCCTTCACCGGCCCCAACAGCCTCGATGCGCGCAAATGCATCTCGTATCTCACGATCGAGTTGCGCGGGCCGATCCCGGAGGAATTGCGCGAGCCCATGGGCAACCGCATCTTCGGCTGCGACGATTGCCAGCTCGTCTGCCCCTGGAACAAGTTTGCCCGCAGGTCCGCCGAGGCCGATTTTGCGCCGCGGCATCGGCTTGACACCGCAGGCCTGCGCGAGCTGTTTGCCTGGACCGAAGCGGAATTTCTCGCCAGAACCGCAGGTTCGGCGATTCGCCGCGCCGGTTACGAAGGCTGGCTACGCAATATCGCCGTCGCCCTTGGCAATTCCCCGGCGAGCGCGGCGACGATCTCGACATTGCGCGCGCGCCAGAGCCATCGTTCGGAGCTCGTGACCGAGCACGTGCGATGGGCCCTGCGGCAGCAATTGCGCAAGGCCGGCAAGCTTGCAGTGGAAGGCGGCCCATGATCCCGCAGCGCTGGCACGGCGATGGCGGCGATGGCGGCGATGGCGCCGAGGGCGGGCCGGAATCGCCCGGCCTCGCTCAGCAGCCGATGAACTGGCGGCGATAGTATTGCAGCTCGGCGACCGATTCGCGGATGTCATCGAGGGCCCGATGGCTGCTGGCCTTGCCGAATCCTTCGAGGATTTCGGGTTTCCAGCGTCTCGCGAGCTCCTTCACGGTGCTGACGTCAAGATTGCGATAATGGAACCAGGCTTCGAGCTCGGGCATGTGCCGCGCCAGAAATCGCCGGTCCTGGCAGATCGTGCTGCCGCACATCGGCGAGTCGCCCCGGGCGGTATGGCGCTGGCAAAACGCCAGCGTGCGCCGCTGGGCTTCGGCTTCGTCGACCTGGCTCGAACGGACCCGCTCGACGAGCCCCGAGGCGCGATGATGAACCTGGTTCCATTCGTCCATCGCTTCGAGCAAGGCGTCGGGTTGCCGGATCGCGAGCACCGGGCCCTGCTCGATGAGTTCGAGCTGCGGGTCGGTAACCAAGGTCGCGATTTCGAGAATCCGGTCGCTGCCAGGATCGAGGCCGGTCATCTCCAAATCGATCCAGATCAGGTTGAGATTGCTTTCCATGGTAGTCCGCCAGCAGTGCGGAGCTGGCTCAAGCGTCGCGGGACACCATTGTAGCAAACCGGGGCAAGGCCGAATATGCAATAATTCCCTGCCATGAATGATCCGGTTTTCTCAGGCGCCGGCGGCTGAGCGATGCCCGCCCGACGCAAACTCTCCGAACAGCAGCGGCGCCGCGTGGCGAGGCGCGGCAAGGCGGTTTCGAGCGAGGCTCGAGACGGCTTGGTCGTCTGCCATTTCGGCAAGCAGCTCGAAGTCGAGGATCTGGCATCGGGGGAGGTTTGGCGTTGCCATTCCCGGGCCAGCTTGCCGCGCCTCGTCACCGGAGACCGCGTCAGTTGGCGCACCGACGCTCGCGGCACGGGAATCGTCACGGCCCTCGAACGGCGCCGCAACGAGTTTGGCCGGGGCGGCACGGCTGGCGACTTCAGGCCGATCGCCGCGAATATCGATTGCGTGCTGGTCGTGTTCGCCACGGTGCCCGAAACCGACATGAGCGTGATCGACCGCTATCTGGTTGCGGTCGACAATCTGCGCCTCGACTGCCTGCTCGTTCTGAACAAGATCGACTTGCTGCCGGTGAACGCGAAGACCCTCGCTCGAATGGTCGAAATCTATCGCGGGCTCGGCATCGAGCTATTCGAGCTCTCGGCCTTGACCGGCGCTGGCGTCGCCGAGCTCGAGGCACGGCTCAAGGGCAATACGGCGGTTGTGGCGGGGCAATCCGGGGTCGGCAAGTCGTCCCTGCTCAACCGGCTTGGCAAGCAATCTCTTGCTGAGGTGGGCGACTTGAACGCCAGTGGCCGCGGCGGAGCGCATACCACGACTGCTGCGCGGCTGTTTCATCTGCCGGGTTTCGACCTGATCGACTCGCCAGGAGTTCGCGAATTCCATCTCGATCATTTGCAGGCGGTCGATGTCGCCGATGGTTTTGTCGAATTGCGATCGCTGGCCGGGAATTGCAAGTTCCGCGATTGCTCGCACCGCATCGAGCCCGGCTGCGCGATCCTCGCTGCCGCCGAAAAAGGCGAGATCAGCAACGAGCGCCTATGCAGCTACGGGCGCATCGTCGACAGCCTGCGATAAGCTTCCAGCCGACACGATGAGCGAAAATCGCCTGCCATTGATCGTCGAGCCCCAGGATCTGGCAGCGTTGCTGCCAGACGATGCGCTGTTGCTCGTCACGGTCTGCCAGGGGCGCTCCTGGCTTTCCTACCGTGTGCCAGACTCGCTGCTGATCGAGCCTGGCGAACTTGTCAGCGGCATCACGCCAGCGGTTGGCAAATTGCCCGACGAAGAGCGCTTGAGCGCGGTTTTTTCGCGAATCGGCCTGGCGCCAGACCGGCATGTCGTCGCCATCGACGACGAAGGCGGCGGTTGGGCCGGGAGGCTGCTTTGGACGCTGGAAGTGCTAGGCCATCGCCGTTACAGCTATCTGAACGGCGGCTTGCTCGCCTGGACAGGCGGCGGCCTGCCGTTGGCAAGCGGCAGGCAGGAAGCCCAGGCGCAGCGCTTCACCGCGCGAATCGACCGTTCGCCCATCGCCGACATGCAACAAGTGCTGGCGCAACTCGACGACCCCGACAGCATCGTCTGGGATGCGCGTTCTGCGGAAGAATATACCGGCGCAATCATCACGGCGAGGCGCAACGGGCATATCCCCGGCGCCGTCAACCTCGACTGGCTCGAACTGATTGACCGGGACAATCATTTCCGCCTCAAGCCCCTGAAAGAGTTGCGCGAGCGCCTGCTCGAACTCGGCATGGGACCTGGCAAGAAAATCATCACCCATTGCCAGACGCATCACCGGTCGGGCCTGGCCTGGATCGTCGGCCGCGCGCTCGGGCTCGAGATCCGCGCCTACGACGGTTCCTGGTCCGAATGGGGCAACACCGCCGACACCCCCGTGGAGACCTGAGTCGCTGATGCCGGCAAAGTGGACACAACGCGCATTCGTGCTCTTGCAGCATCTGCTGCCGCAGCGCCTGCTGACAGCCGCCGCAGGTGTACTCGCTCGCAGCGAACTGCTCGCGGGAGTGTTGATCCCCCTATTCATTCGCCATTACCGGGTCAACATGAATGAAGCCCTGCATCCCGACCCGGCAAGCTATCGCAGCTTCAATGCATTCTTCACCCGGCAACTGCGAGCAGGCGCGAGGCCGCTGGCGACTGGCGCCGGCGCGGTGCTTTGCCCCGCCGATGGGGTCATCAGCGAGAGCGGGATGATCGGCGCCGAGCCGCTTCGCGCGAAGCGCAGCGAGTTCGATACGGCAAGCCTGCTCGGCGGCGATGCGGCCCTGGCACGGCAACTTGCCGGCGGAAGCTTCGTCACGATCTATCTGTCCCCCCGGGACTATCATCGGGTCCACATGCCGCTCGGCGGCCGGCTCGCGCGGACCCGCCACGTTCCCGGCAAGCTGTTTTCGGTCAATGCCACGAGCACGGCGCTGATACCGGGGCTGTTCTGCCGCAACGAGCGCCTGATCTGCGAATTCGAAACCGATTTCGGCCGCTTCGTCGTCGTCATGGTCGGCGCGATGATCGTCGCCGGGATCCGCGCGGCCTGGGACGAGCCCGGCCGCGAAGGGAGGCTGCGCCCGCCCGAGCGATCGTTCGGCGGCCGCGGGCCGCAGCTCGAGGCGGGCGCCGAGCTCGGCCGATTCGAACTCGGTTCGACGGTGATTGTGCTATTCCCTCCTGACACGATCAAATTCGCGCCAGGTCTCGGGGAACGGGTCCAGATGGGGCAGAAAATCGGTGCGCTGCTCGCCAACGAGCGGGCAGCACAAGGCACTGCGCCAATTGCGGATGAGGAATGACAGCATGGCAATGACAGCGGACGAACTGAAAAGGCGGGCGGCAGAGGCTGCGCTGCGGCATATCGAGCCGAGGCTCGATTCCGATGCCGTGCTCGGAGTCGGCACCGGCTCGACGGTCAACCACTTCATCGAGGCGCTCGGCGAATTGCGCAACGCGATCGGTGCGGCGGTTTCAAGCTCGGAACAGTCGACGCGCAGGCTCGAGGCCCTGGGAATCGACGTGATCGATCTCAACGCTGCCGGCTCGATCGATCTCTATGTTGACGGTGCCGACGAAGCCAATCGCCACCTGCAACTCGTCAAGGGAGGTGGCGGCGCACTCACCCGGGAAAAGATCATTGCCGCAGCCGCCCGCGAGTTCATCTGCATCGCCGACGAATCGAAGCTGGTTCCGGCCCTCGGCAAGTTTCCCCTGCCCATAGAGGTAATTCCTCTCGCGCGCAGCCATGTGGCGCGAAAGCTTGCGGCGCTCGGAGGCTTTCCGGTCTACCGGGACGGCTTCATCACCGACAACGGCAACGAAATCCTCGACATACACCACCTCGACCTGACCAATCCCCAGGCGATGGAGGCGCAGCTCGACCAGATCACGGGAGTGGTATGCAACGGGCTGTTCGCCCGCCGACCCGCCGACCGGCTGTTTCTGGCAGGAAGTTGCGGCGTGCGCATGCTGGCCCCGGAGTCGTGACCAACATGCCGTGACCAGCGTGCGAGGAGGCCCGCCGCGTTCCTGCCGCCGACGGACCCTTCGCTTGCTCGCTTCCCCGTTACAGCGGGGTCACGTTCTCCGCCTGGGGGCCTTTCTGCCCCTGGCTCACTTCCATGCTTACGCGCTGTCCCTCGTGCAGGGTTCGCCGTCCGCTGCCATTGATGGCGCTGAAATGGACGAAAACATCCTTGCCTTCCGGACGTTCAATGAAGCCGAATCCCTTCTCGTCATTGAACCATTTAACTGTACCTTCGACTATCTCTGACATGTCTCTCTCTTGCCTTGAAAATTGCTGGGCCGCTTGCGCGGGCTAACGATCCTCTCGCAAATTCTGCAAATTCCGCGAACTCGCGAGGGGAACCCTGCCGGGACGTGTTTCATCGCTGTGCCCGAGGGTGCATTGCGAGTCCTCTCGTTCCGGGGCAGTGAATTATGGCAACGAATGCTCGCAGATGCCGCACCTTTTGCCAAAAAATCGAGATTTTTTTGCTCGAAACCGCCAATTTTGCCGAAAAACCGCTTCCGCGACCACCTCGAACGCCGGTTTGCGCGATTTCCCCGCCCCCCGACGATCGGGCGGCGCGACGGAATCCATGCGGTTTTTGCCCGGCATTCTGGCTCGGCATGACGGTTCAGCCGCTAACGTAGCGAGCCGACATCTCCTCAAGGCTGTAAATCTTGCCGATGCGATCGATCATGCCGGCACAGCCGAAGGCCTGCAGCCGATCCTCGACGATGCCGCGCATCGCCTGCATCGTCGGAGCGAGGAACTTGCGCGGGTCGAACTCGGAACGGTTCTGCGCAAGGAAACGGCGGATCGCGCCAGTCGAGGCAAGCCGCAGGTCGGTATCGATATTGACCTTGCGCACGCCGTGGCGAATGCCTTCCTGGATTTCCGCGACGGGAACGCCGTAGGTCTCGGGTATCTCGCCGCCAAACTCGTTGATGACCGCGAGCCATTCCTGGGGAACCGAGGAAGAGCCGTGCATGACGAGATGGGTCGAGGGCAGCTTCGCATGAATCTCGCGGATCCGCTCGATCGCGAGGATGTCACCGGTCGGCGGGCGGCTGAACTTGTAGGCGCCGTGGCTCGTTCCGACGGCGATCGCCAGGGCGTCAACACCAGTGGCGGCGACGAAATCTGCCGCTTCCTGAGGATCGGTCAGCAATTGCTCCATGGTCAGCTTGCCTTCGGCGCCGATACCGTCCTCCTCGCCGGCCATTCCGGTTTCCAGAGAACCGAGGCAGCCGATCTCGCCTTCCACCGACACGCCGCAGGCGTGGGCCATTTCCACCGCCTGGCGAGTGACGCGGACGTTGTAGTCGAAATCCATCGGCGTCTTGCCGTCCTCGCCCAGCGAGCCATCCATCATCACCGAACTGAAGCCGAGCTGGATCGAGCGCTGGCAAACTGCAGGCGAAACGCCGTGATCCTGGTGCATGACCACGGGGATGTGCGGGAATTCCTCCATCGCTCCGCGGATCAGGTGCTTGAGCAAGCTCGGCCCGGCGTATTTGCGCGCGCCAGCCGAGGCTTGCAGGATCACCGGGCTATGCACGGCGTTCGCGCCCGCCATGATGGCGCGAACCTGTTCCAGGTTGTTGACGTTGAAGGCGGGCACGCCGTAGTCGTTCTCGGCGGCGTGATCTAGCAGTTGTCGCAAAGTGATCAGGGACATGGTTTCTCCGGGGGGGTATTGGTCGTGGCAAACTTGATTGTGGCAGACTTGGTTGTGGCAAACTTGGCTCTGTTGGCTGCGCGTTCGGCGAGCGCAGCGATGGCGGGCAAGGTCACGCCTTGCACGGCTTCGAGGAATGCGCCGCCGCCGGTGGAGATATAGGAGATTCCGGCGGCGACGTCAAATCTTTCGATGGCGGCGACGGTTTCGCCACCACCCGCGACACTGAACGCGGAGCTTTCCGCGACCGCCACGGCGATGCGCCGGGTTCCTGCGGCGAAATCCGGAAACTCGAACACTCCCATGGGACCATTCCAGATGATCGTTCCCATCGAGGCGATCAGATCGGCATGAAGCTGTTCGGTGGCGGGACCGATGTCGAGAATCCGGTCTTCCGCGGCGACATCCTCGACCATCCTGACTTCGGCCCGGGCGTCGGCGCGGAAATCGGAAGCCACGCGAACATCGACCGGCAGCGGGATGTTCGCCTGCTCCATCAATTCCCTGGCGACCTCGACGAGCCCGGCCTCGTGCAGCGAACTGCCGATGGGATGGCCAGCCGCGCGCAGAAAGGTGTTGGCGATGCCGCCACCGACGAGCACGTGGTCGGCGAGCCGGGCAAGCGCGCGCAGCAGCTCGAGCTTGCCCGAGACCTTGGCGCCGCCGACGATGGCGAGCAAGGGCCGTGCCGGATCGCGCATCGCCTGGCCGAGGGCCTCGATTTCGCGATGCAGCAAGGGGCCCGCGCAGGCCTCGGCGGCAAATCGGGCCACTCCGGTGGTGCTCGCCTGGGCGCGATGGGCGGTGCCGAAAGCATCCATGACGAACACGTCGCACAGGGCCGCATAACGTGCAGCGAGATCGTCGCTCGCCGACTTCTCCCCGACGTTGGCGCGGACGTTTTCGAGCAGGCAGACAGGGGCGGTTCCGGGCGCAAACCCAGGTTCGAGATAGCCGTCGAGCAGGGGCACTTCGAAGCCGAGCAAGCCTGACAGCCGCGCCGCCACCGGCGCCAGGGAAAACTGCGGCTGCTCGGCGATCGGCAAGCCCTCGACCGGGCGGCCAAGGTGCGACATCAGCAGCACCTGGGAGGCGCCGGCCTCGCTCGCTGCCGCGAGCACCGGCAATGTGGCGCGGATGCGGCTGTCATCGACGACCTTGCTGCCCTCGAGGGGCACGTTGAGCTCGGCGCGAACGAGCACGCGCTTGCCGGCCAGGTCGAGCTGCTCCATTCGCGCAATCGATCGCGCAATCGATTCCATCATCGCCATCACTCGAGCAGCGAGCGCGCCACGCTGGCGACGCGCTCGGCGGTAAAACCGAAATGTTCCATCAGGACTCCACCAGGCGCCGACTCGCCGAAACCCGTCATGCCGATCACTTCGCCCTCGAGGCCGACGAACTTGCGCCAGTAGTCGGTCGCACCGGCTTCGACCGCGACGCGTTTGCGCACGTTGCCGGGCAATACCGCCTCGCGCCAGCTCTCTTGCTGTTGCTCGAACACGTCGACGCTAGGCATCGAGACGAGCCGCGCGGCGATGCCTTCGGTTTGCAAGGCGCGCACGGCGGCCGCGCTGACCGCGACTTCCGAGCCCGTGGCGATGACGATGACTTCGGGGGCGCCTTCGCAGTCGAGCAGCACGTATGCGCCGCGACCGATCGATTCGACGAGCTCGTCGGGGCGGTGCTGCTGGGGAATCGCCTGCCGGGTGAACACCAGCGCGGTCGGCCCGTCCTGGCGCGCGATGGCTGCGTGCCAGGCAACTGCGCACTCGACGCTATCGCAGGGCCGCCACAGCGAAAGATTCGGCGTCGTGCGCAGGTTGGTCAATTGCTCTATGGGCTGATGCGTCGGGCCGTCCTCGCCCTGGCCGATCGAGTCGTGGGTGTAGACGAGGATATTGCGCTGCTGCATCAGGCTCGCCATGCGCACGGCATTGCGCGCGTATTCCATGAACATGAGGAAGGTCGCGCAATAGGGGATGAAGCCGCCGTGCAAGGCGATTCCCGTGGCGATGGCGGTCATGCCGAATTCGCGCACGCCGAAATAGATGTAGTTGCCGTCGGTCGCTTCGGCGATCGAGCGGCTTCCTGACCAGAGCGTCAGGTTCGAGCCGGTCAGATCGGCCGAGCCGCCGATCAGTTCGGGAAGCAGGCCGCCGAATTCCTCGAGGCAAAGCTGCGAAGCCTTGCGGCTGGGGATATTCGCGCCCTGCCCTTGCAGTTGCCGGGCGAAACCGGTCGCGCGTTCGGCAAAATCGCCTGGCAGTTCGCCTTTCATGCGGCGCACGAACTCCAGCGCCAGCTCGGGGAATTCCTCCTCGTAGGCGACGAGCCGCTCCTTCCAGCGGTTTTCCGCCATGAAGCCGCGCTCGGTGGCATCCCACGCCGCAGCGATTTCCTCGGCAATGAAAAATGGCGCGTGGGGCCAGTCAAGGGTCTTTCGTGCCGCCTCGACTTCGTCCTCCCCCAAAGGCGCCCCGTGGCTCGCCGCAGTGCCCTGCTTGCCAGGCGAGCCGAAGCCGATGATCGTCCGGCACTGGATCAGGCTCGGCTTTGCGGTTTCGGCTCGCGCCGCCTCGATCGCCTTGCTGATCGCCGCCGGATCGTGGCCGTCGATTTCCTGCACCTGCCAGCCATAGGCGGCGAAGCGCGCCGTGGTGTCCTCGGCAAACCAGGGGCCGATTTCGCCGTCGATCGAGATGCCGTTGGCGTCGTAGAACACGATCAGCTTGCCGAGCCCCAGGGTTCCCGCGAGCGAGCAGACTTCGTGGGAGATTCCTTCCATCAGGCAGCCGTCGCCGACGAACGCCCAGGTGCAATGATCGACGATTTCGTGCCCGGGGCGGTTGAACTGGGCGGCAAGAGTTCGCTCGGCGAGCGCCATGCCGACTGCGTTGGCGAGCCCCTGGCCAAGCGGGCCGGTGGTCGTCTCGACTCCCGGCGTGTAGCCGAATTCGGGGTGGCCTGGAGTCATCGAATGCAATTGCCTGAAGCGCCGCAGCTCGTCCATGGGGACTGCATAGCCGCTCAGGTGCAAGAGCGAATAGAGCAGCATCGAGCCGTGGCCGTTCGACAACACGAAACGGTCGCGGTCGAACCAGCCCGGATTGCCCGGATTGTGCTTGAGATGGTCGTTCCAGAGCACTTCGGCAATGTCCGCCATTCCCATCGGGGCGCCAGGATGCCCCGACTTCGCTTGCTGGACAGCGTCCATGCTCAACGCCCGGATCGCGTTGGCAAGCCGCCTGCGCGGCACGGCCGTATCGGCCATGAACAAACTCCTTCTGACTCGCTGACTGGAATTGCGAAGGCGGCTATCGTCCCACAGATGCACCCAACTTGCCAGAGCCCTTGGCCGGTGCCGACCACTCGCCCGAAACCTGTCGGCATCGATGCGCCTCGCAGTGATTTATCAAAATATTTTGATAAATAAAATTGCCAATCGCCGCAGATGCTGCTACTATCCGCGCTCTGTTTCCCTGACCAATACCCGCAATGAGCACCAATCCCGCTTCCATACTGTACGAAAGCGGTTCGCGCCCTGCCGCCGAGCCGCTGCTTGCCCTGACCTCGCTGCACAAGGCGCTGGCCGACAGCCTGCGCCTGCAGGTTCTCAGATTGCTGAAAAGTGAATCCTTCAGCGTGCTCGAACTATGCCGCATCCTCGACATTCGCCAGTCGGCGCTGAGCCATCATCTGAAGATTCTGCTGCAGGCAGGATTGCTGTCGACTCGCCGCGAAGGCGCCTGCGTGTTCTATCGCCGCGCATTGGTACACGACCACATCGACTTCGCCGAAAACCGCCGCAGCATTCTTGCCTCGGTGGACCTGCTGCCGCTGTCGACCTCGCAGAATCGCAAGATCCGCCAGATCCAGCAGGAACGCGGCCTCTCCTCGCTGCGCTTCTTCCGCCGCAATGCCGACAAGTTCCGCGAGCAGCAAGGGCTGATCGTCGCCCACGACCAGTATTCCACCAGCCTGCACGACGTGATCGCCGGCCTCAACCTCGAGCGGCAGGCGCGGATTCTCGAGGTTGGCCCGGGCGAGGGGCAGTTTCTCGCCGAGCTCGGGAAACAGTTCCAGCGCCTCACCGCCCTCGACAACTCCCCCGACATGCTCGAAAAAGCGCGCACGACCGTCGCCGCCGCAGGCCACGAAGGGGTCGAGTTCCTGTTGGGGGAAACGCGTTCGATTACCGACCGGCAATTCGATCTCATCGTCTTCGAAATGGTCTTGCACCACATTCCTTCGCCAGCGATGACGATCAAGGATTGCGCGCGCCTGCTGGCGCCTTCGGGCAAGTTGCTGATCTGCGACCTGACCCGCCACGATCAGGACTGGGTTCGCGAGTCCTGCGGCGACCTCTGGCTCGGCTTCGACGCCGATGACCTGTACGACTGGGCGCGCCAGGCGGGCCTCGAAGACCAGCAAAGCTCGTTCCTCGGCCTGCGCAACGGCTTCCAGATCCAGATGCAGATTTTCAGCAAGAAGCGCGATGCCCGTGTCCGATAGATCGAGGAACTCCCGATGAGCGGCTCGCGCCTGTTCACATCCGAATCGGTGGCCGAAGGCCACCCCGACAAGCTCGCCGACCAGATTTCCGACGCGGTGCTCGACGCGCTGCTGCGCGAGGATGCAAACGCCCGGGTCGCCTGCGAAACCCTCGTCAAGACCGGAATGGTGCTGCTCGCTGGCGAAGTGCGCAGTTCGGCGGTCGTCGATCTCGAGCCCGTGGTGCGCGAGGTCGTTCGCGAAATCGGCTACACGAGCGGGAAGCTCGGCTTCGACAGCGAAGCTTGCGCGGTGCTCAATGCCCTCGGCCAGCAATCCGCCGACATCGCCATGGGAGTCGACGAGACCGACATGAAAGAGCAGGGCGCCGGTGACCAGGGCCTGATGTTTGGCTATGCCACCGACGAGACCGATGTGCTGATGCCCGCGCCGGTCACGTACTCGCATCGCCTGATGCAGCGCCAGGCCGAGGTGCGCAAGAACGGAACCTTGCCCTGGCTCGGGCCCGACGCCAAGAGCCAGCTCAGTTTCCGCTACGAAAATGGCAGCCCCGCAGGAATAGAGACGGTGGTTCTTTCGACTCAGCACGCCGAGGATGTCCCCTTGCAAGAGGTTCGCGAGGCCGTCATCGAGGAAATCGTCAAGCCGGTGCTGCCAGAGCCATGGCTTGGCCGTAATGTTCGTTACCTGATCAACCCCACGGGCCGCTTCGTCACCGGCGGCCCCCACGGCGACTGCGGCATGACCGGGCGCAAGATCATCGTCGATACCTATGGAGGCGCGGCCCGCCACGGCGGTGGGGCGTTTTCGGGCAAGGATCCTTC
Source organism: Gammaproteobacteria bacterium (assembly GCA_007571115.1). Classification (GTDB taxonomy): domain Bacteria; phylum Pseudomonadota; class Gammaproteobacteria; order Pseudomonadales; family Pseudohongiellaceae; genus UBA9145. Next base: position 2,137 of record RKSA01000141.1, on the reverse strand, counting down.
CAAGGTCGATCGCTCTGCGTCCTATGCCGCTCGCCACATCGCCAAGAATCTCGTCGCGGCGGGAATCGCCAGACGCTGCGAGGTGCAGCTTTCCTATGCCATCGGCGTCGCGGAACCGACCTCGATCAGCGTCGAGACCTTCGGCACTGGAAGCATCGCCGAAGCGCGAATCATCGAACTCGTCGAGGCGCATTTCGAATTGCGGCCCAAGGGCCTGATCGAGCAGCTCGACCTGCTGCGGCCGATCTATCGCGAAACCGCCAGGTTCGGCCATTTCGGCCGCGAAGACGCGGGTTTCAGTTGGGAACGGACCGATCTGGCAGAAATCCTGCGTGACGAAGCCGGCAGCGCCTGCTCCGTGCAGCGCCTGCAATGCGGGGAGGAGCGTTGATGAGCAATCTGATGGTCAAGACCAGGGAAAGCGTGTACGAGGACTTCAAGGTCGCCGACCTTTCCCTCGCCAGCTTCGGCAGGCGCGAGATCAGCCTCGCCGAAACCGAAATGCCGGCGTTGATGGCCTTGCGCCAGCGCCATGCCGAAACCCAGCCCCTGCGCGGGGCGCGAATTCTCGGCTGCCTGCACATGACCGTGCAAACCGCAGTGCTGATCGAGACCCTGACCGCCCTCGGCGCCGAAGTTCGCTGGTCCTCCTGCAACATCTTTTCCACCCAGGACCACGCGGCAGCGTGCATGGCGGCCGCAGGCATCGCGGTATACGCGTGGAAGGGCCAGACCGAAGAGGAAGGCTGCTGGTGCATCGAGCAGACGATCCTCAAGGACGGCAAGCCCTGGAACGCGAACATGGTGCTCGACGACGGCGGCGACCTGACCGCGATGCTGCACGAGCGCTACCCCGAAGTGCTCGAGGGCATACACGGCATTACCGAAGAGACCACCACGGGAGTGCATCGCCTTGAGGAAATGCTCGGGAAGGGCCTGCTCAAAGTGCCGGCGATCAATGTCAACGACTCGGTGACCAAGTCGAAGAACGACAACAAGTACGGCTGCCGCCACAGCCTCAACGACGGCATCAAGCGCGGCACCGACATGCTGCTCGCCGGCCGGCTCGCCCTGGTGATCGGCTATGGCGATGTCGGCAAGGGCTCGGCCCAGAGCCTGCGCCAGGAAGGAATGATCGTGAAAGTCGCCGAAGCCGACCCGATTTGCGCGATGCAGGCGTGCATGGACGGCTTCCAGCTCGTATCGCCCTGGCGCAACGGCGAAAATACCGGCCGCCTCGACGATATCGACGGGCAATTGCTCGGCGAGCTCGACCTGATCGTGACCGCGACGGGCAATATCGGTGTCTGCGACCGTTTCATGCTGCAAAAGCTCAAGGCCGGCGCGGTGATCTGCAATATCGGCCACTTCGACAACGAAATCGACACCGCCTACATGCGCGAGCACTGGGACTGGCAGGAAGTCAAGCCCCAGGTTCATCGCATCTACCGCCAGGGCTGGAACAGGCCCGACGACTACCTGATCCTGCTTTCCGAAGGCCGCCTCATCAACCTGGGCAATGCCACCGGCCATCCTTCCCGGGTCATGGACGGCTCCTTCGCCAATCAGGTGCTCGCGCAGATGCATCTGTTCGAGCAAAAATTCGCCTCCCAGGCAGCAAGCGAACGCAAGGTGAGCGTGTCGGTGTTGCCAAAGAGGCTCGACGAGGAAGTCGCCGCCCTGATGGTGGCCGGATTCGGCGGAACGCTCACGCGGCTGACGCCAGCCCAGGCAGAATACATCGGCGTCGACGCGGATGGCCCGTTCAAGCCGGAAAGCTACCGCTACTAGGTTCTCTTGCATGTCGGCAGCGGCGCCACAGTTCAGCGTCGAGTTCTTTCCGCCGCGCAGCGATGCCGGCCGGGCCAGGCTCGATCAGGTCCATGCCGAGCTTGCCGGCCTGAACCCCGATTTTTTCTCCGTTACCTATGGCGCTGGCGGCTCGACCAAGGAAGGCACTCGCGGCATCGTGCTTGACTTTCACCAAGCCGGCTCGGCCGTTGCGCCGCACTTGTCGAGCAGCGGCAGCGACCTCGACATCGTCCGCAGCCTGCTCGAGGCCTATCGCGGTGCCGGAATTCGCCGCCTCGTCGCCCTGCGCGGCGACGCTCCTTCGGGCCAGCCTCCTTCGGCGAGC